>JALRIQ010000236.1 GCA_023277325.1 Bacteroidia bacterium
TGTTATTCCTTATTTCTTTGGTTTTGGGGCAAGCATCATAAACATTTTCTTTCCTTCCATCTTCGGCATTTGCTCCACTTTGCCTACATCTTGTAGTTTTTCTGCAAACTGCAACAAAAGCACTTCTCCGCGCTCTTTGTAAATGATACTTCTTCCTTTATAGAATACGTAAGCCCTTACTTTGGCTCCTTCTTCTAAAAATTTGATGGCATGTTTAAGTTTAAACTCAACATCGTGCTCATCGGTATTTGGGCCGAAACGAATTTCTTTAATCACGGTTTTCACCGTATTGGCCTTCATTTCCTTCTGCTTCTTTTTCTGCTCATACAAGAACTTACCGTAATCGGTAATCTTACAAACAGGTGGAACAGCAGTTGGGGATATTTCTACGAGGTCTAAACCTTTTTCTTCAGCGATTTTTCTCGCTTCTTGAATGGAGTATACACCTTGTTCTATACCAGTTCCAACCAGACGGATTTCCTGCGCACGGATGCGGTCGTTAATCCGATGTTCTGGTTCGTTTCTTCTTATGGGTCCTCTTCTGGGCCTATTCACAGGTTTAGTTTATTTCCTTTCTTCTTTTAAGTTGTTGAAAAAATTGATGAAAGTTTCCCAATTCATTCCGCCTTTGTCGCCTTCTTTATGAACGCGCACGGAAACGGTGTTCTCCTTCTCTTCATTCTCTCCGACAATCAGCATTAGTGGGATTTTCTTGATTTCCGCATCACGGATTTTCTTTCCAATCGACTCGCTTCTGTCGTCAACAAGGCCGCGAATATCGTATTTTTTCAGATATTTTAAAAGTTTTTCAGCGTAATCTTGGTACTTATCGCTGAGGGGTAAAATGGCCACTTGCTTCGGACAAAGCCATACCGGCAGATTGCCTGCATAATGCTCTAACAAGAATCCAATAAATCGTTCATGGGTACTCAAAGGAGCACGGTGAATGATTAATGGATGTTCCTTTTCATTATTCTCATTGGTATAGAATAAATCGAAACGCTGAGACTGTGCAAAATCCACCTGGTTGGTAGCCAAGGTAAACTCTCTTCCAATCGCACTGTAAATTTGAATATCTATCTTAGGTCCGTAGAATGCGGCTTCGTCTTCAACTTCCACAAAATTCACCCCAAGCTCTACCAATACATCGCGAACCATTTTTTCGGTTTTAAGCCACATTTCTGGCGCATCGATGTATTTCTGTCCGAGTTTAGCCGGATCATGCTTCGAGAAGCGCATCACATACTTATCGATATTAAAGGTCTCAAAGTATTTGAGGTAAAGGTTATTAACGCTTTTAAATTCTTCAGCAAACTGCGCTTCTGTGCAGTAAATATGGGCGTCGTTCATCTGAAGTGAACGCACGCGCATCAATCCAAACAGCTCGCCACTTTGTTCGTAACGGTAGCAAGTTCCGTACTCAGCATACCTTGCTGGAAGGTCTCTGTAGGATTTATGGGTAGCCCCAAAAATTTTGTGGTGATGCGGACAGTTCATCGGCTTGAGGTAATACTTCTCATTGTCGATTTCCATAGCCGGGAACATGCTGTCTTCATAGTAGGGTAGGTGCCCACTTTTCAGATACATAGTTTCCTTGGCGATATGCGGACTTTTCACCCTTTGGTAGCCGGCTTCATCCTCCGTTTTCTTGGCAAAAGTCTCGAGCGCTTCAATAATTGCGGCACCGTTTGGCAACCAAAGTGGCAGACCTGGACCGACATCATCATCAAAGGCAAAAATTTCCAACTCTTTGCCAATTTTACGGTGGTCGCGTTTTTTTGCTTCTTCCATCATGGCGAGGTAATCATCCAACTCCGATTTTTTCGGGAAGGTGATTCCATAAACACGGGTCATCTGCTTGCGGCTTTGATCTCCTCTCCAGTAAGCACCAGCCACACTGGTAATTTTGATGGCCTTGATGGTACCTGTTGCCGGAATATGCGGTCCACGGCATAAATCGGTGAAATTCCCCTGAGTATAGAAGGTGATTTGTCCATCTTCTAAGCCATCGATCAATTCCAATTTATACTCGTCGCCTTTTTCCTGAAAATAAGCAATCGCATCGGCCTTTGAAATATCACGGCGTTCGAAGCTCACATTTCTGCGTGCTAACTCGGTCATTTTCGCTTCGATTTGTTTGAAATCTTCACTCGAAATGCTTCTGTCGCCTAAATCAATATCGTAATAAAAACCATGATCAATTGGCGGTCCGATACCCAGTTTAACGCCGGGGTAAAGTTCTTCCAAAGCCTCAGCTAAGAGGTGGGCAGAAGAGTGCCAAAATGTTGATTTTCCTTCTTTATCATTCCACGTCAATAAACGCAATGTGGCATCTGTGGTGATCGCGCGATTCGCATCCCATACTTCTCCATTTACCTCAGCCGATAACACATTTCTGGCGAGGCCTTCACTGATGCTTTTGGCAATATCCATCGCGGATACCCCTGCATCATACTCCCGAACACTTCCGTCAGGTAAGCTAATTTTAATCTTGTCTGCCATAAAAAAGGACTGCAAGTTTAGTGAATTTCGCGCTTGGAATCCCTATCAAATCAAATTCAAAAAGTATAGCCATATCCGGGATGAATGAATGAATCGGGTCAATTTCTGCTAACGGTTTAAAATTGTATTCTATACGCTTAAATACGGTCTGGCACTTTTTCCCCCTCACCTTTAATTCCTTGAAAATTGTGATGCAATGCCGCAAGAGTTCAGGATTCATTTCGATGAAAAATACGGGCTTTGGTATTGATCACTATACCATGAGTCATTGGAATTCGGAAGAAGAGAGAAATGCATTCTACCGATCTGGCGCCCATGCAAATGGCATGAAAAAGTCGGCAGACTTGGCCACTGAAATACGGACCTACAGCTACGAAGCAGAAAAATATCCCGACTGGAAAACTGCCAAAGCTTTACTCCTGGAAAAAGGAAAAGTGATGCGCTTTTAACCCTTTATCAGGGTGAGCATTTCCTTGGCAAGTTTGTGATTTGGATTGATCTTTAAACACGCCTCGTAATTGCGCAATGCTTCGGTATTGTTGCCAAATGCTTGGTAGGAAAGTCCGCGCATATAGTAAGCATCCGCATATTCTTCGTCGGCAATAATGGCTTTATTGAAGTAATCGATGGCGGGCTCAAATTGTTCCGCGCGGAAGTTGATCCAGCCAACATTATAATATGCAGCGGCATAATCGGGATTGATGGTAATGATTTGATCATAATCTTCCACCGCCTTTTTGTACATATTTAAATCCTGATAGAGCTTTCCTCGGGCATACAGCGCTTCTGTACTTTGTGGGTCTAATCGAATGGCATTGTTCAAATAGTCGATACCAATTTTTTCTTTTTGGGCACCTAAAAGTAATCCGAGCTGCATGTAGGCGTCATAATAATCGTTATCGATGGCAACTACTTTTTGAAAATTGCCAATCGCAGAGGCTGTATCCCCAATTTCTTTTTTAATGAGACCAAAGAGAAAATAGGCGTCGGGCGTTTCGCCCAGAGCCTTGCTCATGGTTTCTAGAGTTTTATTGGACGATTCAAAATCTTTTAAGTCGAATTGCATGCGTGCCAAGCGGAGATAAGGCATTTTTTCTTCCGGCATCAATTCAATAGCGCGGCGCATTGCTGTTTGCGCGTCGGCGATATCGTTCATCTCGTAGGCAATATTTCCATAGAGAAAATAATAGAGGCCTTGATTGTCTTTTAAGCGAATGGCTGCTTTGATATCCGCAAGTGCTAAGGTGTCATTCCCCCCTTCAAATAATTTTTGAGCACGTTCATAATACGCATCGGCGTTCTCCGGATTCGCTAAAATTTGAGCGCTTAGCTCGGCAACATATTCCGGATATACAGGGGATTGAACATCGTTTTTAGGTTCCTCTTTTGGGTCGCTGCATGCTAAAAAACCAATAACGAATAAGGCAAGAATGTAAAAGCTGATATTTCTCATAGAATGCACCCCGCGAATTTCACTAATTTTGAACACAAATAGGAAACGAATCCAGATACGCTTTCGTTGCGTTTAAATTAAGTCTATGCCGATTTATCAAAAAAGAGGGGAGATTCCCCATAAGAGACATACCGTTTATAGAAAACCAAACGGAGAATTGTATGCCGAAGAACTTGTTTCAACCGAAGGATTTTCGAGCATCTATTCGCTAATTTATCATGCTTACCCTCCAACGCTGGTTAAAGCAATAGGTGAAGCCTATTCTGTAGAGCCTAAAATTGCGATGCCGAAAAACATGCAGCACCGCAGCTACCTGACCTTTGGCGCATATGAATCAGACTATATCAAAAGCAGAAAGATACTTTTGATGAACAGCGATTTGCAGATTGGAACTCAGGCTCCTTCCTCATCCATGGATTATTTCTTTAAAAACTCGGATGCAGACGAAGTGATCTTTATTCATGAAGGAAGCGGAACCTTGCACAGCATCTATGGTAATCTGAAGTTCGGCTATGGCGATTATATTGTCATCCCTCGCGGAACCATTTATAAAATGACTTTCGACGGAAAAGAAAACCGCCATTTTGTAACTGAATCACCAACGCCAATCGATACACCGAAGCGCTACAGAAACGAACATGGTCAATTGTTGGAGCATGCGCCATTCTGCGAACGCGATCTGCGTACACCGGAATTCGTGCCAATGAAAGACGAAAAAGGCGACTTTCTGGTAATGATTAAAAAACAAGGAATGATTTATCCGTACACCTATGCCACGCATCCATTTGATGCGGTAGGTTGGGATGGATGTGTCTATCCTTATATCTTCAATATTGAGGATTTCGAGCCAATCACCGGACGTGTGCATCAACCACCTCCCGTGCATCAGACCTTCGAAGGACGCAATTTTGTGAACCTTTATACTATTCAGTTGCTTTCGAATCTTTGAAAGATTGTGCTGGCATTTCGGATACCTAAAATCGGGCTCGTAATAATAGCGACTCCTGTAGAACTTTAATCGTTCTTTCTCACTGTTTATTGGGTTGATATATTGCAACAGTTCTAGCTTTGACAAAAGTTGATGCAATTTTTGATCACTCTGATAAAGCCGAGGAGCAATTTGTTCTATAGCTTTAGAAGCTTGTGTCATGTTTTATAAAACAAGAGTTTAATCTTCTTCTAGTGTCTTCGAGCTGCTCCCAATAAAACCTCCCTGTAAGTTCGTCACAGTAATATTTGCTGAATTCTGTAGCTAAAACTAGAGCGTTATTAAAGTTTTTTTGGATATAACCTAGAAAACCACCTTTACCATAAAAGGTGTTATTCTCAGCAACCCAAAAATTAGGAAAACTACACTCTAACGCAAATAGATAGTTATCAATTTGTTTCTTCCAATGATTACGATCTAACATTGATGTACCCACGTTTAATTCGGGCACTTTTCTATCCCATCTCTGGTAATTATAGCTATGTATATCGTAAACCATAATTGGTGTTTCATGTAGACTTGATAGTTTCCCTATCAAGGCATCAACCATTCTATAAAAACGTCGATATTTTTCTCTACTGAGATCG
>JALRIQ010000237.1 GCA_023277325.1 Bacteroidia bacterium
TTGTTCGATGGATTCAGGGTCAAGGGTGTTTTCAATAAGCCGTTTTTCGGCATTCCAGGAGGAATCGGTAACCGGAACGAATGACATAAAAAGCATCGCGCTCATGATCAATGAAACGTAAAGTTTTTTCATGGCACTAAAATTTAAGTGCAGCGAACTGCGTGAACAATTGATGAATCAGCAAGTTAGCAAGGCCTTAAATCCATTTAATACCGATATATTCGGATTTTACTCTGGGCGTATACCCTTAAAAAGCAATAGGGTAGAGATGCTAGTAGGTATAATTTCCCTTTTTGTCATAATCGATGTTCAGGGGTTTACGGATTTGTATAAAAGAATCAAAACCCGGTTTTATATTTTTCCAAAAAGCGAGCAAAGCATCATTCCCTTTGTATTCTTTTTCATGTGCCTTCATTTGCTCATCGGTCATTTTGAATGGAAACACATATACGGGTATTTTGGACTGTCCGTTGTTTTTAGCAAACACCGCCAAAAGGTAAATCTCCTTGATTTTGTCGTCCGTCATAGGCAGACACCCGATAGTCACACAACTTCCATGGATAAAAATATCACCACCCCATCCTCCAGAAGGATTGCGGCGTTTATCGGCTGTATTGGGATAATTTAACCCTAGTGACAGATGAAAAATACTCACCGGATTAAAACGATCAATATGATAAAAACCTTCAGGCACCTGACCATCACCTGATTTCGCCTTAGGTCCCAAACCGCCCGACGAAGCACATACCTCATAAGTTTTTAGCCAGTGATACATAGGTTCTCCCTTCTTCCGCACATAAAGTTGCAGCTCTTGCTCTTCTTTAAAAGCCAAAATCAGCAGTTCTATTTCATTCTGCTTCATGTTCAGTTTGGCCAAATCGGCATTCACCAAACTTTCCTTGTCTTTGAGGGCATCCCTCACGCGTGAATAGCGTTTTTGCTCTTTGAGGAAATCATCAACAAATACCGTTGCTGCACTTAGAACAGCAAGCAGACTTATAAATAGCACAGATCGGAAGACTAAAGGTTTCATAGGAATTTATACTTTGTTGGGGATTAAAGTAAATGCTGTTCGGCTTGGGAGGCTTTGCTTCTCCTATTCAAACGCATCCTGTTGGGCCATTCGCGTTTTTCAATTCATTTTATTCAAAAAAACTGAAAGCGACTTCCTAACGAATATTTCCAACCCTTTTGATTATGCTAACAATAGTGGTTGCCAATATCGCCCCGGAAAAAGCCAGAAAAATATCCTTCTGAGCATCCCAAACATCTCCTTGGGTGCCTAAATACGCGACACCTTGCGCTTTAAAGAAGATATCGGCTACCGCCCACTCCACCAATTCATATAAAGCACTAACAGAAAGCGTGATTTCTATAGGCAAGATCCAGGCAACGCCAGCCGGATATTTCAGCCACATCAAAAACATTTCCCGCATGGGATAAGCCAATAAAAAGCCGAAGCTGAAATGTACAATGCGGTCATAATGATTCCTGGAAGTGGCTAATTGCTCCTGCAGCCAGTAACCAAATGGATTATCCGCATAGGTGAATTTGGAGCCGTAAACATGCAGACAGAGGTAGATACAAAACAAGAGATAAGACGTATCACTAAACTGATAACGCTGGTAGGTAAACACCAAAATACCAATACAAAGAAAACTGAGAATATTCTCCAGAATCCAATTGTTCATGTCATTGGTGCCGATAAACGAATCGGCCCATACAACAGCAAATACAACACTAAAAAGCCAAAGCCAGTAATTGCTTCGAAAAGGAATGCGTGAAGGAGAAATAGCCAGAGTAAATGCCATGGTTTGGTAGAGGTTTGGTATAGGTTTTACCAAATATAAGCAATCGATGGGCTCATCACCATGCTGCCGTTTCTGAAGGGGTTTTGGTTAGGGGTTAAGGTAAAAAGGTCATTGCATGAAGAAAATGACACAAGTGTCATCACCTTGAAAGACGGCCCTCAATATATGACTAATACCGGTGAAGCTCTTTTTTGATCGCGCTTACCAAACCTACTCCGCCATAGATAAAGCCTGAATACACTTGAACAAGACTGGCACCTGCATCCAATTTTGCTTTGGCATCATCCGGGTTCATGATTCCGCCCACACCGATGATTGGGAACTTACCGCCACTCTCTTTATGCAAAAAGCGCAAAACTTCATTCGATGCTTCTCTCACCGGCAAACCGCTTAGTCCGCCTGCCCCAATTCTTTCAATTTCTGAAGCCTTCGTTTTTAAGCCCTCTCTACTGATTGTTGTATTGGTAGCCACCACACCATCAATACCTGTGCTATCCACCAAATCGATGATATCACTCAATTGGTCTTTGCTGAGGTCTGGTGCAATTTTCAAGAAGATCGGTTTAGGCTCTGTAGTGCCCAATTCTTTGCGCAGATCCATCAAACCACTCAGCAGCTGCTCCAAGGGTTTTTTCTCCTGCAGCTCACGAAGGCCAGGTGTATTCGGACTGCTCACATTCACCGTAAAATAGTGCACATGGGGAAAGAGTTTGCGGAAACAATAGCGGTAATCCTCCCATGCATCTTCATTGGCGGTAATCTTGTTCTTCCCGATATTCCCCCCTACTATCACATTCGATTGAACACGGGCCAGGCGCGAAACAGCTACATCTACTCCCTCATTATTAAAGCCCATACGGTTAATCAGAGCCTGGTCTTCAATCAAACGGAATAAGCGCGGTTTATCGTTTCCGGGCTGTGGTCTTGGAGTAAGGGTTCCTATCTCAATATGACCAAATCCCATGCTGGCCAAAGCATCAACCCAGCGTGCATCTTTGTCGAAGCCCGCTGCAAGTCCTACCTGGTTGGGGAAAGTCAGGCCAGCCACATTCACCGGTTTATCCAAAGACGCTGCAGCGAATAATTTCCGCATAGCAGCTCTTTGCCAGGAGTACTGGTTCAGGCGCTGCCAGGAATTCATGGCAAAATAATGGGCCTCCTCGGGAGACATCGAAAACAAAATAGGTTTGAGTAGCGAATACATATTAAAAGGGATAGCCTATACCGAAGTTGAAAGTTAGGCGACGGTTTAAATAATTAAAATCTTGAAGTACAATCCCTCCATTCCGCGCATAAGATGGGTCACGCAACTGGGCACCCATATCGAGGCGAACAAGGAAAAAGTCAAAATCAAAGCGAGCACCAATACCCGCATTAAAGGCAAATTGATTGAAAAATAACCAATTGATTTCTGCCCCTGGCAAAGAGTTATCGGAATAGACATTCCAAATATTTCCTCCATCCACAAACAAGGCACCTTCAAGGAAGCCCCGCACAACGCGGAACCTTACCTCTGCAGCTCCCTCTATCACCACTTCACCAGAACGGTCGATTTGATTCACGTTAGTGGTGGTATAAGTTCCGGGCCCAACACTTCGAGGAGCCCAGCCACGCAAGCTGTTGGCTCCCCCGATAAAAAAGCGTTTATCAAAAGGAACTACCCGCGAATTACCATAAGGGAATGCGAGACCGGTATGGAGTCGGTAAGCCAAAACGATATCGCTATTGGCATTCATGTAATAGCGCAGGTCGAAATCGCCCTTAGCAAATTGGAATAAGTTGGTATTCAATACTTTATAGATGCCGTCACTAGGCTTAGGTGTACCACTCACCACAAATCCGGTATAAAAGAGATTTCCGGCAGTTTCCACGTTTAATCTGAACTTGTGGTAATTGCCAGTCGACGAGAGTCCTTTGTCTTCATAATACCACTCAAACCTACTGGAAGGGATAAAATTGGGATTCAGCAAACTGCTCAGCAAAACCCGATCTCCTGGGGTAAGGTTTTTCAGAAAATCGCTCATAATGGTTACCTGGTTCAGGTTCCACTCCAGCGGAACAAGCCTGAAAAAATTAAACCCTCCACCTACGGCATAGGAAAAGTTAACCAAAGAGGTACGTTGAACAAAGTCGGGGTTGTATTGATAAGAAAAGGTGAGGTTAAACGTCGTTGAAGGAGCTTTCCAATTCATGGCCTTCCCCTTTTCCTGTAACCATTTCCAATCGTGAATCCACAAGAACTTCGGGATAACCAGGGAGTTGGATAAACTTTGCTGAATATTGGAAAGTAAAAACTTTTTATTGGTATACTGAAACTCCGTTGCGCCTGAATAGGTTACATCAAAGAGTTCCGCACCACCAAAAAGGTTTTTATGGCGGAAAAGTACCTGTCCGGAAAGACCCCAAATCCGCTGATTGCTTGCCACTGCCGAGCTCGATTGATCTGAGGTAATCACCTGAGGCTCGAAACCAAAACGCATGGAAGGGTCTGGAGTTAGAATAACGACCATATCCAGGAGCTGGTTTGCCGTATCTGGAACCATCTCCAAACGAAGCGCCGAAAATACCTGAAGCCCGTAGAGTCGGTTGTACACGCTCAATACCATCTTATCGCTGTACAAATCGCCAGGACGAATTTTTACATACTCTGCAAAAATCTGCTTAGATATCGGCATTCCCCTGGTTCTCACATTTATTCCATCTATCTCCGTAAAAGTGGAATCATCTTTTCCTACCAGGTAATACGGGTAAGCAATATCCACATATACCTGGTCAAAATTATAGATCTGATGCCGCTTATAAAGTCCGGGATTTTTAACCTCAATCGACATATTGATGGTATGATTCCCCTGATTGGAATCCACTCCAAAGGAGATATACTGTTTATCAAACAAAAAGTATCCACGGTCTCTGATATAAGAAGCAATGCGATCCCGCTCCTCACTCATTTTTTCTGTATTGACAATCTCGCCGGGATGGAAACGAACTTTCGCCGTATCCTCCATAAGCAGTTTGTACAAGTCGCGGTCATAAACCCGGTATTCTATATCTGCAATGCGATACGGCAAATTCAGGTCGACCTGGTAACTGACAAAGGCCTTCTTTCTTCTAGTGCGTACTTTATAATCGACCTTGGCATTGAAGTAGCCATTATTGAAGAGGTATAATTCCAGTTGTTTGATATTGCTTGTCAACTTCGCCGAATCGAGAAGAACGGGTTTTTCACCAATTTTATCGCGTACGAAAACCCGAATGCGGTTGGTATCTCGCCCATCACGGCCAAAATTCCATGCCTGAAGGTAAAAAGGATAGATATTTAGAATCTTCTTATTGGAGCGATAAAGCATGTTTTCGCGCAAACCTGCCTGAAGTCCTTTGTCTTCTACCCCCTCTATTTTAGAGCGGTTGAGCAATAATTCGTCCTCTTCGAGATGCCGCGTAACAGAACATGCGGCGAATCCCCACGTGAGCAGACAAAATAGATATATTTGAAACTTTCTGATCACTGAAGGATTATGGCATTAGCTATTGCGGCAATAAAATACGTTCAATCTTTGCGAATTAAGAAATTCAGGCAAAAATACCACCATTTCGTGGTTGAAGGCGACAAAGCTGTGCATGAATTATTCCATAGTTCGTGGAAAATTGTTACCTGCTACCATACCGAGGCATTTTCAGTGCCTAAAAAAGGCCTTGAAACCGTTCTGGTAAGCGAAAAAGAAATGGAACGGCTGTCGCACCATCAGGCGCCTCAAAATGCATTGGCTGTGGTTGAAATACCTCAGTGGCCAGTAAATATTCCTCAATCAGGCATTCAACTTTACCTCGACGGTATTCGCGACCCAGGGAATTTAGGCACCATCATTCGTATTGCCGATTGGTATGGTTTAGAAGAAGTGTGGTGTAGTGAAGACACCGTAGAATTATTTAACCCCAAATCGATTAATGCTACCATGGGCTCGTTCCTTCGAGTACGCCTTATGGTGAAGCCAGCCATTGAATTCTTAAACGCATGTGGTTTGCCTGCTTATGCGGCTGTGATGGATGGGGAAAATATTCATCAAGCAGAGCTCCCTACGGATGCCTTGTTGGTAATCGGGAACGAAGGACAAGGAATTAGCAAAGAAACCCTTGCCTTAATTTATAAGCGAATCAGTATTCCCCGCCTCGGGCAGGCTGAATCGTTAAACGCGGGAGTAGCTACCGCTGTATTGATGGATAATTTTTTCAGGAAGCACTAGGCTTAGTCTCTTCCAGGATTTTTAAAGTGATCGTAGAGCATGGTCTCTTTGATCCATTTTCCTTTTTTGTAGCGGAAGAAATCATAGGTACCATCGGGTAAGTATAAGGTATAGATTCCCAATGCACGTGGATCAGCAGGTTCGGTATGTTCAAATACAATCAGCTTTTCCTTGGGCTCTATTTTTAAAACCATATTCGCCCCATTCTTGTATTCCCAAATAACGCGGTTTTGATAACTGCTCGTTTGTGTATCAAAAATGGGCAGACCAAAAATAGGTTCATCGAATTCATTCCAGGAAAGCACGTCCACTATTTTACGGTCGGTTTTTACCGTATTTCCATTCCAGCCAACCAGAAGGTAGTAGACCTCTTTTTTGTATTTGATTTTTTCAATCTGGTAATAGATGGCACCGCACCAGCTTTCAGGACCCAGACTTGCATGGTATACCGAATCTTTATTTCCCATTTGCTGGGCTTTATCCTGCAACCAAACCGCAGGTCGCTTTTCATCGGCATATTGAAGAAGTCCAAAAAAGGTAAAAGAATCATTCGGGTGACGAAAACCCCAGGTAAGCAGACGGAATGATTTGTCGGGAGCATCTAAAATCCGAATATTCGCTACGGAATCGAAGCGGTGTTTAAAGGAACCTTCCATATGGATAAGGCTATCCATATTTTCATTGAATAAGGCAATGCAAGAATCGCGATCCGCATCTTTACGGCATTCTACCATATCAAAACCCAAAGCCGAAAGTCGCCAGGAAAGGCGCTCAATCTCCGTCTGAGCCTGCGTTAAGCCAGAAATGCTAAGTAATACTAAAAATATTTTCAATCTCATCTGAATGCCTAATTCTCACTAGCTAACCTAATTCAACCCCTCTTCAACCTTCAACAAGAAAAAGCCGTTCCAATCCTCAGATTAGAACGGCTTTTTCCAAATTTTAGTCTTAGCGTGCTTCCAATACAAAGGCTGAGGCTCCACCTCCACCGTTGCAAATTCCAGCAGCTCCGATTTTTCCATCATTGCCATGCAAAACATGAATCAAGGTAACCAAAATTCTTGCACCACTTGCTCCAAGCGGGTGACCAAGAGATACTGCTCCCCCATTCACGTTCACTTTGGCTGGATCCAATTTCATGATTTGGTTATTGGCAATAGATACAACAGAAAAAGCCTCGTTAATTTCAAAGAAATCTACTTGTTCAGCCGTAACACCAGCCTTTGCCAAAGCAATTGGCAGAGCCTTAGAAGGAGCAGTAGTAAACCACTCAGGTGCTTGAGCTGCATCAGCATAACCTCTAACAACTGCAATCGGTTTAATACCCAAAGCTTCTGCTTTTTCTTTACTCATCAATACCAAAGCAGCCGCTCCGTCATTCAGGTTAGAAGCATTTGCCGCTGTAACCGTTCCTTCTTTTTGGAATACAGGACGAAGCGTTGGGATTTTGTCGAAGTTAACATTGCTGTAATCCTCATCTTTAGTTACCAAGATTGGATCCCCTTTTCTTTGAGGAACACTCACAGGAACAATCTCCGCATTAAATTTACCCGCTTCCCATGCATTCGCTGAGCGCTTGTAAGATTCGATAGCATAGGCATCTTGATCTTCGCGAGAAATTTTGCAGTCTGTAGCACAAAGCTCTGCAGCATTACCCATGTGATAATCATTGTACACGTCGGTCAAACCATCGTTTACCAAACCATCAATCATAGTAATATTACCCAGTTTAGTGCCATTACGTGCATTCATATAATGAGGAACCATGGACATATTTTCCATTCCCCCTGCAACAACTACGTCGTTATCTCCAGTCATGATCGACTGTGCGGCAAGCATTACTGACTTCATTCCACTCGCACAAACTTTGTTTACAGTGGTTGCTGGTACGTTTTCAGAAAGTCCGGCAAAAATCGTAGCCTGACGCGCTGGAGCTTGCCCAAGTCCGGCTTGCAATACGCAACCCATAATTACTTCATTCACTTCAGTTCCGGCTACCCCTGCTTTTTCCAAAGCACCTTTGATGGCGATAGCACCTAGTTTTGGTGCTGGAATGCTTGACAAAGCTCCACCAAAGCTTCCAATTGGTGTTCTAACGGCAGAGACAATATATACTTCTTTCATGTTCGTTAAATTTCTTTAAATCCGGCGCGAAGATAAGTTTTTTCAGCGCCTTAATTGGTCCTTTGATAGGGAATAATGATTTGCATATTTGCTTCTTAATTTTTAACTTACAGGCACATATAAACTAAAGCCTATGAAAACAGACTTTACCAAAATTGCCATTGGTGTTCGCAGTGATGGACTGCATCCTGGCACTTTAGATGCCGCTCTTAACCTCTCCCAAGTTTTCAATTGCACCTTACACTTAATTTGTTTTGACGACAATTGCGCCGTTTATGAGCGAATGATTGGAGAAAAAGCTACAGAGGGTAATGTGAAATTCGAAATTGTACGTAAGTCATCCGAATCAATAAAAACGATTGTCAAAACCGCAGTGGAACTTGATGCAGATTTGCTCATTATTCCTGCCGACAAAAATTCGCAAGCCATTGTTAATGCGTTGGATATTCCCGTATTAACAGTCAAAGACGAATTCAGCTCTCGACCGGTAAAACATATTGTGATGCCGATTCACGACAAGCCAGAAACCAGGCAAAAAGTGCCTGTTGCAATGGAGATTTCAAAGCAATTTGGAGCCATGATCGATATTATCGCCGTAAGCGGTAAAAGCGAAGAAGAGCAAAAAAGGGTTAAATCCTATGCTCATTCTGCGGAGAAGTTCATGTCTGATAAAGGGGTAGAATGCAGTTACCATTTCCATCTTGGGGGAAAAGTGGACCAGGTAACGGTTGACTATGCCAACGAAAAAGACGCCGATTTGATCGTAATCATGAATGATAGAGATTCTGGCTTTTTCAGCAGTTCGTTGTCTGAAAAGATTATTCGAAATAGCTCTGTTCCGGTTATCACTATTGAACCACGTCAATTATCAACCGTGGGTGCTGCAGGATACTAGGTATCAGTGTCTGGCAATCAGAAACGTGTAAGTAAGGTTTGTATCGCTTGTAACCCTAAGCAGATACAAACCTTTTTCTATGCCCTCAGCGCTCACATTAACCTGTGTGTTTTCTCTGAACATAGACTGGCGTACCAGCTTGCCTTGAAGGTCAAACACTTCAACTTTTCCTCCAATCGGGTTTCCAGCAAAGTCGAGAATCATGATCTCTCCGCGGAAAGCAAAACCTTCTGAATTCAATAATTTCCAATTGGTTTCTTGTCCTTTTTTAAAGCCCATAGGATGGGCCATTCCACGGCGATTCATGGCGTGGTAGATAATCATGCTGTTTGCTCCGCCGTTCTGAATAGAATCGCATTGACGGCAATTCTCAACCATCTGAACGAAAGTCATATTGCTAACCTGATTGTATAAGGCACAAAGCACAATCCTATCTGTGATATCGGGCCCGAGGCTATCATAAACTTCAACCAAACCCGCAACCCATACTTCGGCGTTATTGTATTTGTTATTAGAAAAGTCGCCAGGAAACGCTTTATCGGTATTGGCAGGCCTTCCCTTCCAGGTCACATTGCCATCCCAGTTGAAGGTTTTTTCCCATCCATAACTGCTAATCTGACGGGAATAAGACATCGCAAAATAATCACAGGTACCTTCTTCCATCGAAGTGCGTTCCAGTCCGTTTGTAGTGGCAGGCGAGGCTGTATACGAAAGTACGTGCCCAAATTCGTGAACAATCACATCAGCATCTTCTCCATCATCAATTCCTCCATCACCAAATACCAAAGCCAACTCTCCGTATGCAGGAGTAAATCCGGAAACATCTGCCCCATTGGATGCATGTGGATCAACCTGAATCGATGTATTGGGGAGGTTATAGCCCAAATCATGTACACGCCGCGCCCAGGTTTGCAGGTGGTAATACACATTCACATATTCAAAATCATCATTGGCCCGAGTGAAGTTAAAATTTGGCGTCAGGCCTTTTGGCTCATCCGTATAGGGCTTCTCCAATTCTTCAAAATGGAAAATAGAATCTTGGAGAATAAAGCTATCGTTGACAAAATCGATGCGTATCGGCTTACTAATTCGCTCGTTATTTAAGGTAGATGTGTCGGCATCATTAAAATCAGAATACCCGTCTCCATAAGGAACTTGAGCTGACGTTAATGGGTCTGGATTAAATACAAGCGCATAAATGGTGGTGTCTTTGCCCTTGAAGCGCCAGGCAAAATCTTCGCGGTGAATCTCGTTCAAACTCCCATCGAAATAACGCTTCTCTGCATAGGCGGCTAAATCTTCAATAAGCACAACTTCAACAGCGGCTTGCCAAAAGGGAGCGGCCCAAACCCAGAGTTTATTCATTTCGCCAATATGGCTGTACCCTTCAAAGGATTTTTTTAAAGCCACTTCATCAGCAAAACTTCCTGATTGCGGTAAATCGATGTCGGATAAATCATAAAGCAACTGACGAATAACATGCTGCTTGTCAACAAAAACCTTGATATAGCGGTCCAGATAAGAAATGCCTTCAGGAGCAAATGAATACAGGTAATGGGCTCCCTCAGGTGAATGACGCTCACTCACCAAACTAAAATCCTTCGCCTGCATATTTCCAGGGAGAAGAGAAATACCCTCTTGAAGAACACGGTCGGCATTTAGCTCTTCCCCATATTGAATTTTATAGGAGGGAAACAATTGGACTGGCGCATTATCAGGCACCATGGTTTTTTGCTGAGCATAACTTCTGCTGCCAAAAACCAGCAGCGCAAAAAGGGGTAAAATCCAATGTTTTATTCGCATAGCATCTCAATATTAGGAAAATTCTTTGCCAGAATTTCCAGTTCTTCTTTTTTCTCTAAATCAAATTGAATGTGTAATTCAGGGTCTGGGGTATAGACTAATTCTTTAACTTCAGCCTGCACCTGATTCACCATTCGGTAAGCATTACCATCCTCACCAAATGGGAAACGTAAAACCGCTTTGGAGCGTAAACGTTTTACCTGTATGCTTGACGCTTCAAGGGCCAAGCGCGTTGCATGGCCATAGGCATGAATTAACCCCGGAACACCTAAATTGGTTCCTCCATAATAACGAACCACCACTACCAAAACCTGGGTCAGGTCGAAAGAGTGAATCTGACGAAGGATAGGCGTACCGGCCGAATGATTGGGTTCGCCGTCATCATTGGAGCGGTAACGAGATCGGTCTGCACCCAGTACCCAGGCATAACAATGGTGCGTGGCATCTGGGTATTTTTCTTTCAAGGCATTTAGCTCGACCTTGATATGTTCTTCGTCATCTGCCGGAATAGCAAAGGCCAAAAATCGGGAACCCCGGTCTTTGAATTCAGCCGAACTTGCTTCTTCTATGGATAAGTATTCCGTCGCACCAGCCATTGCACAAAGAAAGTATTTTCAACTCGAAGACTATTACTTGCATAAATATGCTTTGGGTCGTAATATGCATAGCGAACCAAATCAATGATCATTCTCTCGACCATTGCGCTAATCCTAAGTCTCTTATTTCTTATCAAGGGCTTACCTATTCTTGAGCTAGAATGGCGCAACTACTATTTCAATAAAATTAAATGGCATAACCGCATTACGCGGAATCAATTCCAGCAAATCGACTCCTTCTTTGCCAGTCGCTTTACCTATTATAAAAAATTGGATGCCGAAGGCCGGGCAAAATTCATTTACCGTAGTCTGGAGTTTATGGAAGACTGGGAATTTGAAGGACGCAGAGGCGTGGTCGTGGATCATGCGAAAAAACTACTCGTATGTGGTGCCGCCGCGCAGCTTACCTATGGACTCGATAATTTTAGGCTCGATTACTTCCATTCTATTTTCCTCTACCCGGATACCTTTTACTCTGACCTGGCGGAGGCTGAGGTAAAAGGACTTACCTACAGCACCGGACAAGTCGCTTTTTCCTGGAAAGATTTTGAAGAAGGTTTTCGAATCGATACCGACGGCTATAATTTGGGGCTCCATGAAATGGCCCATGCCCTGGAAGTCAACCACAAGAAACTAAGCCGCAGTGATAAGGTGGTCGACCTCTATTTTGCCGACTTTATTGAGAATTCCGTTTATCAGCACAAACTTTTTGTAAAACGTGGAGGAGGCTTTCTGCGGGAACGTGCATTGGCCAACCGCCACGAGTTTTTTGCGGTATGCGTCGAGAACTTTTTTGAGGTACCACAAGAGTTCCGCAAAAACTTGCCGGATATTTATAACCACCTCTGCATTTTATTGAACCAAAATCCGCTTAATACATCCGAAAACTATCGACTAAAGCCCGGGTTCATAGACAATGCCAATGAGAACAGTTCATGGAAAATTCCTGGCTACCTGAAGACATTACGTAAAGCCTATACGCCCCGCATTCTGGGTTTGTATTCGCTGTTAATTTTTCCTGCACTTTACTTTTTGACAAAACTCATCACCAAAAACCCCGATCATGTGCAACTTATTGCCTCCATGGCAGGAGTAGGTGCTACATTGTTCCTCGTGTTTCACTTTCGCTCTGAATTCATGCGTGACAATGAAAATCAAAATCACTTTGTATTGGTATTCAACTTGCTGCGAGGTGCCGCATTGAGTATTACGCTTATTTTCATTTTCAGTCATACGTTCTGGAAATATCCAAAAAACGTGCGCTACCGACTGAATGAAACTACCCTAAACTGCAACAACAGCTACTGTCGTTTAAAGAATCTATCCATCTTCGATTACCCGGAAAAGTTCAAATCACTCTCCACCTACCATCTTGATTATTCGGATTTGAAACGCTTCGAAGAAATGAAGGTGCCCGTTTATTTCGAAGAACGCAGTGTGCGCGGCATGTTCGGACTTCTCATTGACTATCACTTTGCTATTGTAGTCGGTGATCAGGAATTGCCTGGTTCTATGAGTAACTAAGGGAGCAAAACTTCAGGGATGAAAATAAGCATAGACGATTTTCGCCTTGGCAGGACCAATCACTGCGGCTAAACTCTCCTCGGAGGCTTCCTTTATTTTCTTTATCGACTTAAAATGAGAAAGCAGGGATTTAGCCATTTCCGTTCCAATGCCTTTTATTTCAGTCAACTCACTTTTTAAGGTGCCTTTATCCCGGCGATTCCGGTGATGGGTAATCCCAAAACGGTGGGCCTCATCGCGCATTTGCTGAATGACCTTTAAGGTTTCTGATTTCTTATCGATCAACAAAGGGACAGGATCTCCAGGATAATAGATTTCTTCCAGGCGTTTAGCGATACCAATAATGGCCATCTTGCCATAGGCGCCAATTTCCTTTAAGGCTTCCACAGAGGCGCTGAGTTGTCCTTTACCCCCATCAATAACAATCAGCTGAGGCAGTGGTTCCATTTCTTCCATCATACGGCTGTAGCGGCGGGTAAGCACCTCTTTCATGGTCGCGAAATCATCCGGACCAACAACCGTTTTCACATTAAAATGGCGGTAATCTTTTTTAGCTGGCTTGCCGTTTCGAAATACCACACAGGCCGAAACCGGATATGCTCCTTGAAAATTGGAGTTATCAAAACACTCGATATGGTAAGGCAATTCGGTCAAACGCAGGTCATCACGCATCTGTGTCATGAGCCGCTCTACCTTCACCTCTGGATTCAGTCTTTCGTATTGATCCAGTTTTTCACGCATATAGTAACGTGCGTTTTTCTGCGATAGCTCCAGAAGCTTCTTTTTATCACCAATCTTTGGGACAATAAAATGGATATGCTCATCGCTTAGGTCGGGTTCAAAGGGAACGATAATCTCCCGGCTGGTGCTGTTGTAGCGAGCGCGAATTTCTCCAATGGCCAATGCCAGCAGTTCTTCCTGAGGCTCGTCGAGACTTTTCTTGAGCTCAATAGTTTGGGTTTGAATGATCATACCATTGGCCACTTTCATAAAATTCACAAAAGCATATTTGCCTTCCTGGGCCAATGAGAATACATCAACATCGTGAATGGTCTGGCTTACTACCGTGCTTTTACTCTGGTAGTTTTCCAAAATCTCAAGCCGCTTGCGGTATTCTTCAGCCTGCTCAAATTGCCAATTGTCGGATGCCTCTTGCATGAGACTTTTCAAATGACTCAATGCTTCACCGATACTTCCCTTGAGGATTTTACGTACCTGCTCCAAAGAAGCCATATAGCTCTTCTCATCTTGCAAACCTTCGCATGGTCCTTTGCAGTTGCCGATATGGTATTCCAGGCAAACCTTAAATTTCCCAGCTTTGATATTCGCATCGCTCAGGTGCAGGTTACAGTTACGCAGCGGGTAAAGCTGACGAATCATATCCAAAATGGTATGCATCATCCGCACTGAGGCATAAGGACCAAAATACTCCGATCCATCGCGAACCATGGTGCGTGTTGGAAATACTTTTGGAAATCGATCTTTGGTTACCCGAATGAATGGGTATGTTTTATCATCCTTGAGATTGATATTGTACTTCGGTTGATACTCCTTAATCAGGCTATTTTCGAGCAGCAGTGCGTCGAATTCAGAATCCACAATGGCAAATTCAATCCGCCGAATCCGACCGACCATCACAGCCGTTTTTCGGTTTTCGTAATGTTTCTTATTGAAATAGGAAGAAACCCGCTTTTTCAGGTCCTTGGCTTTGCCAATATAGATGAGCGTTTCTGCCTCATCAAAATACTTGTAGATTCCCGGCGAATGGGGAATTTGACGGATAGTCTTTTTGAGCTCCTCTTCTATCGCCGACTTATCCATACGCTAAGCCTCCTCTAATCCCGAAGCAAAGGCGCGCAAGGCATTATAGAGTGCCAAATGAATTCCCCTTTGGTAGGCTGATTTTTTAATTGCCGCACGAATCTCCTCCTCCGTATCCTGCACATCAAAAAAGGACAAAAGTGGCACGTAAATCTCAGCTAGTTCCTCCGTTTGGATATGCTCAGCCGTTGCAAGGATTTCGTGAATGTCAGCATCAGCGATTTCTTCGTTTTTGATGATTTCCTCGTAGACAAAGAAATCGTCCTGGTAAAGCTCATCATCCGCAAGAAGGAATTCATTCAGGAAGTCCATCAGGTCAATTTCAATATCCTGGGTGGCAGCTTCGGTCAGGTAGATATACATATTCAGCATTTCACTGCCTCGGTCGCTGGTTTCATCTTCGATTTGTAACCATTCTTCCGATTCAAGGTAATTCTCATCCATCTGAGCAGAATCAGAAGCGATGAAGCTCAACATGAGCAGGTCAAATAGATAATCATAGAGCGGCTCAAATGCTGGATGTGCCTCAATGGTAGTATCCATTTCGGCCAGCTTCTTTTTAAAGTCGCCTGTATGACCAAGCAAGGCCACCATATCGGTTAACAATAGGTGTCCTTCTTCAGCATTCACTTCTGAAGATCCATCAACAAAGCCACGAATCATGGCTTGTAATGCGTTTTTTATAGGTGGGATTATCTGACTCATGCTGGGTTCCACTTTCCTTTTGTATAGATTCCGATTGCTTTACCTTTTAATTCTTTCATCCAAAATGGATTGTATATGGATTTTGAGCGATTGCTCTGTTTATCCAAGGTCCACGCCTCTTCACGGCTGAATACGCTCAGGTTAGCAGGCTCACCAACGGCAATCTTGCCAAGTTCCTGTTTCATGAGTTTCCGGGGATTGGAGGACAATACTTCTACCAAACGCTCATCGCTGATTGCTGGAACTGCGGAGAGCAAAGCAGGAAGCACAGTTTGAATGCTGCTTATTCCAAAAGCGGCATAATCAAATTCCACTTGCTTATGCTCCGTATCTTCTGGATGATGATCGGATACGACGGCGTCGATGGTTCCATCCAATACGGCCTTTCTCAATGCTTTGACATGTTCTTTAGAGCGTAGCGGAGGAAAGACCTTGTAACGGGTATCGTATTCTTCCATATCACTGTCGTCGAATACCAGCTGATGCACAGCCACATCGCAGCTTACAGCCAGGCCTTCTTTTTTCGCCGCTTTGATACT
>JALRIQ010000238.1 GCA_023277325.1 Bacteroidia bacterium
TGGATGGTAATAATGGCATGTTCCAGGTACAATTCTGGGCGAATCTTTTCCTTTGCTTCGCTATACCTTTCTTGGGATTGATGATGCGTAACGCGAAAAGAAACACCACTTGGTTGTATATCATTGGATCTATTATCCTTATCGGTCACTGGAACGACCTTTACCTCTTGATCATGCCAGGAACTGCTGGTGAACTTGCAGGTTTGGGTATCTTGGAAATCGGTATGCCAATCTTCTTTGTAGGATTGTTCCTATTCGTGGTATTGAAGTCTTTCGAGAAGGCACCAACCTTCCCATTGAAGCACCCATACCTTGAAGAATCAGTACATCATGATGTAGGTCCTTAGGATTTACAGAAAATATATAGAGAAGCCCGAGGATTTAGTTCTTCGGGCTTTTAGTTTTTAGAGGTTGCGAGATTGCGAGATTTCTAGGTTGAGAAATAATAATGGAAGTCACTTCGAGCTTGTCGAGAAAGGGGATATCAACCTCGTTTAAGACTAGGTTCTCAATAAGCTCGAACTGACTTCGGTCTAGGCAAAGCCTTGAGCATACGCAAAGACCAACTCATAAAGCTTCATGCAGAAACTACTAAAAGCCGAATATCAACCTACTTTGCAACATGTCGTAAAGTCTCAATGTAGCAAACTCGACTAATCGACAGCTCGCTCCTCGTGCCAATGCAGCAAAACCGATTCATCTGGCATAAGAAGCCAGCATCCTTTGCGTTTAATCTTCGCAGGATGAGTTTCGGCGTTTCCAGAACCAGTGAATCAGACCTAAAACGAAGGTGCAATATATTGGAATGGTGTGAAAAGATATAAATGAAGGACTATTTTGGCTTATTGGATGATAATTTTCAATCTACCTAGAATCAGGTATTTCTTCCAGAAATCTGCAATTGGTAGTGGAATGTTCTAACTTAGTGCTTCACTACCCTCATGCTAAAACGACTGCTTCTACTTGTTTTTACGGCTTTTCTGGCAAATGCTCTTACTGCCCAAAATGCCCGCTTGGTATTGCCTATTGCACATACGGCTGAAGTCAATTCAGCGTCGTACAGCGCAGATGGGAAATTCATTGTCACGGCCAGCGAGGATCGTTCGGTGAAGATTTTTGAAACCAGCACAGGTAGAGAACTTCTTAGCCTGAGCGAAATAAATGCGCCTGTTAAAAAGGCGGTGTTTAGTCCGGATGGAAAGCAGGTATTTCTCTACTACTATGGTGTTGCTGTCATCTATGAAATTCCAAGTGGTAAAAAGCAGCATGTTCTGAAAGGACATACCGCCGGGATTAATCATATTGCTTATAGTCAAGACGGACGTTATTGCCTCACCGCCTGCGACGATAAAGCGCTTCGTATCTATAATCCTAAAACAGGGGAATTGCTTTATACCTTAAGCGAGCATAGCGAAGCAGTGAAATATGCGGAGTTCAGTTCAGATTCGAAAAGAGTAGTAAGTGCAGGCTGGGATCACCTGGCTATGGTTTACGACCTTGAATCAGGTAAACTACTTCAGCAACTCGCTGGCCATGAAGGCAACTTAAATACCGTGCATTTCAACATGGATGGAAGCAAGGTACTGACTTCCTCCTGGGATAAAACGGCCAAGTTATACGATGCAAAAACAGGGAAACTGCTACAAAGCTTTGGCGGACATGAAAAAACAGTGGTTGATGCGCGTTTTAATAAGGACGGTACGCGCGTCGCTACACTAAGTATGGATGGCCATGTGCGGCTATTCGCAACAGGAAACGCTCAGCTAATTAACAACCGCAAGCATACAGGAGAGGCCACATGTATGCGATTTAGTACGAACGGACGTTGGTTATACAGTGGAGATAAAACGGGTGAATTGTTAATTTTTGACCTGGAAAATGATAAAAAGCTTCCAGCAGTAATGGCGCATAAAGGCGCTATACAAGCGATGGATATTCATCCTACATTGCCCCAATTTATCACCTTATCCAGCGATTATTCCATCCATAGTTACCACGAAGATGGAAGTTTGATGTACTCCATTGCTGGCAAAACTGAACCAATTTCCGATTTCGTGTTTAGTCCGAATGGCAAATGGATGGCAGCCATCTATCAGGATAGTATTGTGCGTGTTATAGCCGTGGAAAGCGGAATCGAACATAACCGTTTTATTCCAGGAGGCACACTTCATAGCCTTTCCTTCGACCCAGCATCTCATTTATTGGCAACGGCAGGAGGGAATGCTGTTCTTCAGGTTTTTGAGTTGGATCGGAACCTGAACACATTGCAATTAAAACTGCCGCATGGACAAGCCATTCGTCATGTTCAATGGACTTCCGATGGAAAGCAATTACTCACTGCGGGAGAAGCTTCATACACCTCATTAATCGATTATCAATCGGGTAAAGTGCTGAGGGAATTGGGCGGACATAATGGACCGATCATCGCTTTGGCCAGGAGTGAAAAAGGGAGTTATGCGCTAAGTACCGGAACAGACAGTACGGTGCGGGTATATGATTTAACCACGGGTAAAACGATTCATACTTATACTGGATTCCGACAAAAACTTAATCTGGCTGCATTTAGTCCGGATGCCTTAAAATTCGCCTATTGTGAGGGCTTTACCATTTATGTGCATGAAACCTTAAGTGGAAAATTGCTGCACACTTTGAAGCAGCATACGTGGCATGTGTACGACATGGCTTTTAGTCCGGATAACCGTTTTTTACTTTCAGGAGCCGCCGACCGTAAAGCCATATTGTATGATTTGGAAAATGGGCGTGCTGTCCATGTTATTGATGCTACTGGAGCTCCTGTATATTCCGTTTCATTTAATCGTCT
>JALRIQ010000239.1 GCA_023277325.1 Bacteroidia bacterium
TCAACACCAGAAGCTATTGAAGCATTTCATAAGGCAAAAATTTTATTTGCACCAGGAAAAGCATCTAATGCAGGCGGTGTTGCCACGTCGGGTTTAGAAATGTCGCAAAATTCATTACGATTGAGTTGGACAAAAGAAGAAGTAGACCAAAAATTATTTAAGATTATGAGCGATATTCATGAATCTTGCGTAAAATAATTTGAGATTTGCGGTTTCATATCATCTTATCGTCTTACCGTCGTAATGTCGTAATGTCGTCATGTCGACGAATCAATAAGTCTTACATCGAAACTAACGCTTTCCAGGTTCCTTTCTCCCAATTGTATTTCAGTGTACTTGGTAAGGCTCCCCACCAGTATTTATTCATCTCCACAGCAAAGGAGGGCTGCATGTAACAATTGATGACACAGCCTTCACAGCCCGGAAGTTTGCCTTCTTGTTTTTTCATTTCCTCCGCTTCATGTGAATAGAATACCTCATAAAGTTTTCCTTCAATAGGCAATTCTTTTTCTCCCAAATGGTAGCAGGGAAGGATAAGCTTGTTTTCAGGCGATATCACCACGGTACTGGTAGCTGCCTTACAAACAGGTTTATCAATATGGTTTCCACCATCTCTGCGTAAATCAATAAAACCTTTGTTGATATATACGAGCTTCTTTTTGCCCCAGGCTTCCATGGCATCAAGGGCTGCATGATCAACCTCAGCACCATGGTCATTGTATTCAAACAAGGGGTTAAGAATCAGCATCAGGTTTTTTGGAAGGGTAATCTGCTCATAGACTTCCTTAATTTGTCCTACGTTTTCGCTGGAAACGGTAAAAATGATATCGGGACGTTCTCCCCACTCCAAAGCCAAATCAATGGAACGCATCACATGGTCGTAGCAATCCACACCTCGAGAAGCATTGTGTTCATCGCGATCTGGAGAGTCGAGAGAAAAATGGAGCATATCTACCAGTCCGCGCATTTTCTCTCCGTATTTAGGGTAGAGGAGTCCGTTGGTGGTCACCGTGGTGATAAAGCCCATCTCTTTGGCAATGCGCAAAAAGACATGCAATTCACGGTGAAGCAGGGGTTCTCCTCCAGTGAAGTCGATTACTTTCACCCCTAATTTTTTGAGATCGCGCAGGTTTTCCCTAACGTTCTCTTCGGTGATATACGGTGAGGGTTTTTCCCAGATATCGCAAAAGCTGCATTTGGCATTGCACCGGTAGGTGACATAATAATTACACAATACAGGTTTGCGAATGAGTCGCATGATTTGTGCGGGCTTAGGCTTCTACTTCTTTCTTGGGACGAGGTTTTTTCTCCGTCAATAATTGAATGAGGGTAGTCAGCTTGTTTTTCAATTCAGTTCGGTCGACGATAAAATCAAGGAATCCGTGCTCCAATAGGAACTCAGAGCTTTGAAATCCTTTAGGAAGGTCTTTTCCAATGGTTTCCTTGATAACACGTGGACCAGCAAAACCGATAAGGGCTTCTGGTTCAGCAATATTAAAATCGCCCAACATCGCAAAGGAGGCCGTTACACCACCGGTGGTTGGGTCGGTCATTAAGCTGATATAAGGAATTCCATCTTCACCAAGCAAAGCAAGTTTAGCACTGGTTTTTGCCATCTGCATAAGCGAGAAGGCTGCTTCCATCATACGCGCACCACCCGACTTGGAAATTACCAATAGCGGGGTTTTTGTTTCGCGGGCATGGTCGATAGCACGGCCAATTTTTTCACCCACAACAGAACCCATAGATCCGCCGATAAAACCAAAATCCATACAGGCCACGACCAAAGGAAGTCCGTTGACTTTACCTGCACCAACGCGCACGGCATCCTCGAGGCCACTCTTTTTGATGCTTTCTTCAACACGATCTGTATAGGCCTTGGTATCCGTAAACTCAAGGGGGTCACCTGAAGTGATATGGTTAAATAGCTCTTTGCAGCTTCCTTCATCAAAAATGATATCGAAATATTCTTTCGAACCAATACGGTGGTGGTAGTTGCAATGTGGACAAACTAACTGATTGGCGATATGGTCGGAAGTGAGGGTTGCCTTTTTGCAACGGTTGCACTTGTACCACAATCCATCAGGAGTTGCTTTTTTATCTTTTGTAGAGGTAGAGATACCTTCTTTTACACGTTTGAACCAACTCATGTTAGGTATAGTTAAGTCTTTCGCGAGAAAGACATTCGGCTTCAAAAATAGAAATTATTTGGGCAATAATAAGAAGGCTGCCTTCTGGAGAACCAAAAGACAGCCTTGAATCCTTTATATACCGCTTAAGCGATGGTGATTTCGTTGTTTAGGTAAACGTCTTGGATCGCGTTCAATAGCGCAATTCCTTCGTTCATTGGTTTTTGGAAGGCTTTTCTTCCAGAAATCAAACCTGTACCACCAGCACGTTTGTTGATGATTGCAGTTGCAATAGCTTCTGCCAGGTCCGTTGCACCTTTCGACTCACCACCTGAGTTGATCAATCCCTGACGTCCCATGTAGCAGTTAGCGATTTGGTAGCGGGTTAGATCGATTGGGTGATTGGTAGTCAATTTATCGTAAACGTCTTTATGCGTTTTACCGAAATTGATGGCGGTATAACCACCGTTATTGGTAGGTAATTTTTGTTTGATGATATCCGCCTGGATAGTAACTCCAAGGTGGTTCGCTTGTCCGGTTAAGTCAGCGGCAGTATGGTAATCAACACCGTCTTTTTTGAAGGCATTATTACGGGTATAGCACCAAAGGATGGTTGCCATTCCTAGCTCATGTGCTCTTTCGAAAGCTTGCGCCACTTCGATAATCTGGCGGTCAGAATTTTCCGAACCGAAGTAGATGGTAGCACCTACTGCAGCAGCACCAAGGTTCCAAGCTTCTTCAACTGATCCAAACATGATTTGGTCAAATGTTCCTGGGTAGCTCAAGAATTCATTGTGGTTGATTTTTACAATGAATGGAATTTTGTGCGCATATTTTCTAGAGTTCGCTGCCAACACACCGAATGTAGATGCTACTGCATTACATCCGCCGTCGATAGCCAATTTGATGATATTTTCTGGGTCAAAAAACGCTGGGTTTGGAGCAAAAGAAGCACCGGCTGAGTGCTCGATTCCTTGATCTACTGGCAAAATGCTCACATATCCAGTTCCGCCCAAACGGCCGTGATCGTAAATAGATTGCAAGTTACGTAGGACCTGTGGACTGCGGTTGCTTTGAGCAAATACGCGATCGATAAAGTCAGGGCCTGGCAAATGAAGATCGTTCTTAGAAATGGTTGAACAGCTGTGGTTCAAAAGGGAATCGGCTTCATTGCCGAGTAAATCATGAATTTTGTTGATATCCATTATAAAAGCGTTTTTATTTGGCGCAGCGAAAATAACCAATTTTTCTAAAGATATACCCCATGGATTCGACTCAAGTGCATGTCATTAAAATTTCGGAACCCAGCCAAATGGAATTGGCCTGGAAAATACGCAAGAAGGTATTTGTTGAAGAACAACAAGTTGACGAATCAATGGAATGGGAAAATGAGGAGGAATCCACCCATTTTCTGGCTTATATCGATGAACAGGCAGTCGGTACCGCCAGATGGCGCGACAGTGGAAAAGGAATAAAGTTAGAGCGTTTTGCAGTGCTCGCTGATTTCCGTAACCATGGAGTGGGTGGTGCTTTGGTAGAGGCGGTTTTAAACGATGTGCCCAAGCAAAAAAGAATCTACCTGCATGCACAAGTGGCCGCTGAGAAATTCTATGCACGACATGGCTTTAAACCTGCGGGTCTGCTTTTTTACGAAGCAGGAATTGGTCATTATTTGATGGAAATTGCTCCGAAAGACTAAGAAATGATGCGCACCTTCGCGTATTTGAGGATCAATTGTTTGATGCCCACCTCTTCAAATTCAACAGTGGCTTTTCTGCCTTCACCCGAACCTTCGATAAGCGTGACTATACCTGGTCCAAAACGTTGATGTTCGACCCTCATGCCTTCTTTTAATAAGCTGGTATCATCAGGCTCAAAATTCGGATCTACTTTCCGGTTAATCGGACTTTCCTTTTTATTGAATAGCAGGGAAGGAGTTGCCGACTTTCCAACTGGCGTGAAATTGAAGTCTTGCTTCTTCTTGGCTGCAGGAAATCCACCAAATTCCGGTTTATTGGATTTTACTTTTTCAACCTGCAGGTAACGCGGGTCAATTTCCTGAATAAAACGACTCGGTTCAGCGTAGGTCAGGTTTCCGAAGCGGAAACGCGACATAGCATAAGAGAGTGTGAGTTTTTTCTCTGCACGGGTTGCTGCTACATAAAATAAACGGCGCTCTTCTTCGAGGTCTTGTCTGCTGCTAATCGACATCTGAGAAGGAAAGAGGTTTTCTTCCATACCCACAACAAAGACGTTCGGGAACTCTAGTCCTTTCGCAGCATGTATCGTCATAAGGCGCACCACATCATCATCGCCTTTTTCATTATCGGCATCTGTCAGGAGTGCAATGTCTTGCAGGTAAACATCGAGGGTTTTGGCTTCATCGCGGGTATCATCCTCGGTAAATTCTTTGATACCGTTCATTAACTCGACGATGTTCTCGTAGCGGCTAATGCCTTCTACCGTTTTGTCATCGTGAAGTATCTTCAGCAAGGTACTTTGTCGGGCAATATGCATGGCCAAATCATAAGCGCTATGACTTTCGAGCATGCTTCGGAAGCTGAGCATCATATTGCGGAAATCGGCCAGCTTTTTAATGGCAGAACCAAAGGCAGGTATTTTCTCAATATTCTCAAGAACGGTCCAGATGCTGCATTCATTCTGACTCGCGGCAAGAATCAATTTATCAATACTCGTTTTCCCAATTCCGCGGGTAGGGTAGTTGATGATGCGTTTCAGTGCTTCTTCATCACTTGGATTGATGGTAAGGCGCAAATAGGCCACCATGTCCTTGATTTCCTTGCGTTGATAAAACGACATGCCCCCATAAATGCGGTATGGAATGTTCATTTTACGCAAGGCCTCTTCTATAGAACGTGATTGGGCGTTGGTGCGGTAAAGAATGGCGAAAGCGTCGTTATTAAGCTGGTTTCGCATCTTCTCTTCAAAAATGTTTTCGGCTACGACTTTACCTTCTTCATTATCCGTGGCCGTGCGAATTACCCGAATCTTGTCTCCATCCGGATTGTCGGTCCAGACCTGTTTTTTCAGCTGATCTTTATTATTCCGAATAATGCTTCCTGCTGCTTCTACAATATTGGAGGTAGAGCGGTAGTTCTGCTCAAGTTTAAAGACTTTCAAATCCGGATAGTCTTTTTCGTAGTTCAGGATATTGCGAATGGTAGCTCCACGGAAGGCATAAATACTTTGGGCGTCATCCCCTACCACACAGATATTCTCGCGCATGGCGGAGAGTTTTTTGATGATGGAATACTGGCAATGGTTGGTGTCTTGAAACTCATCCACCATCACATAATGAAACTTGTGTTGGTATTTATTTAGGACATCCGGAAAGCGACTGAGCAGCTCATGGGTTTTTACCAAAAGATCATCGAAATCCATGGCACCTGCCCGAAAGCAACGCTCGGTATAGATACGGTAAATATCATGAATTTTGGGTTTCCCTGATCCAGAGTCGGCTTCGGTAAGGTCGCTTAGGCTGGCATATTGTGCCGCGGTTATTAGGTTGTTTTTTGCGGATGATATCCGAGAAAGGACCATACCCGGTTTATAGACCTTATCATCCAATCCCATTTCTTTAAGAATGGTTTTAATCAGGCTTTTGGCGTCGTCGCTATCGTAAATGGTGAAATTGCTCGGGTAACCCAGCTTGTCGGCTTCAATGCGTAAGATTTTAGCAAAGATGGAGTGGAAGGTACCCATCCAAAGGGCATGCGCTTCATTACCTACGACCTGTTCAATACGTTTACGCATTTCACGTGCGGCCTTATTGGTAAAGGTCAAGGCCAAAATATTGAATGGGTCAACCCCTTTTTCAATCAGGTAAGCAATACGGTAGGTGAGTACACGGGTTTTTCCTGAACCAGCACCGGCAATAATCATCACCGGACCTTCGGTTTGCATGACAGCCCCGCGCTGCGGTTCATTGAGTAATTCGAGATAGTTTATCGCCTTTTCCGACACTTTACAAAGGTAATTTCTGAAAGCCATTTCACTGCGGGGAAATATCAACAAAATGGCAATAAAAAACCCCGACTTAAAGTTTAAGCCGGGGTTTGTATTTTATTTAGCTCAGCGCTTAGTCTTTTACCAACTTACCGCTGAATTTAACTTCTGCAGAGCTAACGTGAACAACGTACATTCCTTTGCTCAAGTTCTGTAGGTCAACTTCGTAGCTTTCAGTTTCTACATTGTTAATGGTTTTGATCAATTTACCAGATAGGTCATAAATGCTAACCGTCGCTTTGTTTCCGCTATGGATACCTGCTAGATCAAGTATTACCTTGTCTTGTGCAGGGTTAGGGTACATTTCGAGATTATTGATATTCGTCTTAACAACGCTGTTAATCAGTTTGAAGTAATAGGGGTCTGAAATTTCAGAAGGACAACCTTCACAGATAACACGAAGGGTATAATCGCCTTCTTCTGCTGGTTTGATGCTCTTCGATGTGTATTGACCTTTCCATACACCATTATAGAACCAGATATAGGTATCGCAGGTTACGTCAGACTGAAGGATATTTCCAATTTGCGTGAGTTTTGGCTGCGCTGGTTTAGGTTTAACACGGAGGTAAACAACTTGAGATGTAACACTCGCGCCAGCACTGTTATCAACTGTGCAAACAATATTACCTGTCATACTTAGATCTGCATTCACAATAGTAAGAATGCGGGTATTGATGCCTTGGAAATTAGCGGCAGGAGTAAGTGGGGCACCACCTTGTTGTGTCCAATTGTAACGTAGGTTTGTTCCAGCAGCTACAATGGTGATTACATTGCTTGCACCTTCACAAATTTCCAATGTATCGGTTGGTTGTTTGATGATGGAAGGAGCAGCATTCAAGTCGATAATCGCGAGATTCGACGTATCTGCGAATCCTGGACATCCACCTGTAACGATACAGCTATAGAAGGCCACATCCGATGGAATCAAACCAGTGATGGTCATTTTCTTCGCATCGGCACCTGTAATTCGCGGTCCATTGCTAAGAAGTGCAGCATCTTTTCTCCATTGGTAGCTGAGGTTGTAACCTGTAGCACCTACTTCGAAGTCTACTGTAGAACCTTCCAATACGGCCGGTTCAATATTCTTTGGATCAGTAACTATACGTGGTATCTGACGCATTTTAACGATGATAGAATCAGACTGGGTATAGGCACCACATGCTTCAATCACTCGGATTTTATAAACTCCAGAATCAGCGAGTGTCCAGGATTTATTTTTAATAACCGGCCCACCCAATCCTTCGATATTATCGCGGCTATTCAATTCAAATCCGTCGTGGTACCATTGGTATTTAATTTTCTTACCGGTGGCGCTCACATAGAAGGTGTTTGTATCGTACTCGCACAAGAAGAGGGTATTACCCACCATTCCAGGGTAACTTAGGTCTTCCAAAATAGTTGGAGGAGGAATATTTTCTACGGAGATATCAAATACTTCAGAGGTATCCGCATAACAATCTCCTAGCGCTATCAGGCGGTATTTACCTGCATCGGCAAATTGTATTTGTGTGAATTTCAGTGTATCGCTTATGTCTCCGGTTGGCACCCCATCTTTTATCCACATATAGTCGAATGAACCTTTGATAGAATTATCACCAGTTACCTCAGAAGGGATAAAGTAATCGGCATTCAAACATACGGTATCAACG
>JALRIQ010000240.1 GCA_023277325.1 Bacteroidia bacterium
ATACCTCCTAACAGCGAGCAACGACGGAACCTCGCGTATTTGGGATATCGAAACAGGAGAAAATATCATTCTTATTCCGAGTAAAGGAGAAGCAGCAATGTGTATTTCAATCAATGAAGACAACCAATTTGTAGCTACTGCCTCCTTGGTAAGAGATACGGAGGAATATGTGGTGTACATCTGGGATACTGGCTTAAAACCGTAAGAGGCAGAAGAAAAACCTAAAGGTCCTCCTGCCGGAAAACCAAAGAAAAAGTAAATTGCGGCAAATTTGATTTCATGCAACAAAACGACGTCAATTCAAACAAAGCTCCTGAGCCAGTAGGTCTCTACCCACATGCCAAGCGTGTTGGAAATTTATTATTCTTAAGTGGCGTAGGCCCTAGAGAACGAGGAACGAAGAAAATTCCTGGGGTTGAACTCGATGCGGATGGGAACATTGTGAGCTACGATATTGCTGCGCAGTGCCATTCGGTATTTAAGAATATCCGCTATGTATTGGAAGATGCTGGATCCAGCTGGGATAATATTGTTGACGTAACCGTATTCTTAACCAATATGAAGGACGACTTTAAAACGTATAATGCGCTGTATGCCGAATATTTTAAAGACAACCTACCCTGCAGAACTACCATTGAAATTAACTGCCTACCGACGCCTATCGCGATAGAGCTAAAGGTGATAGCAACCATCGACTAACAAAAAAGGGGGAATTTATAATGCCCCTTTTTTTATGCTTATTTTTTCGCTTAACGTCCCCAGTTATCCAACTCATCTTCCGACCACAACTCAGGGTAGAAAATACGACGTTGAATTGGCGGTGAAAGGTATTTCTGCCAATTCGTTCCACCAGTTGCCTTGATATCTTCCGGGTTCTTGCGGAGATAACGTGCTGCCGATTTCATGTGTACCATGGGCCAACGTACGTTTACGTTTAAATCGAATTCCTTCATGGCCGTGGTAAGCGCCTCTGATGGAGACTCAACCTCTTGGTACCTGCGCCATAAATTATTCACACGGAACTCTTCACCCAGCTTCACAAAAGTCTCCCCATATTTTTGTTCAAATTGGATAAGTGTATGGGTCTTTCTTCCTGTTGCCAATTCTGTTGCCCCAGCCTTCCAGTAAATTTTCTCGTACATTGAGGCAATGCTTGCATTAGCACTATAGTCGTCGCGGAAATCTTTGCCCACCAAGCGAATAAAGTCGGTGGAAAGAATTTCAATCATTCGGTATTGAGCCGATTGAAAACCGGATGCAGGAAGCAGCGCCATACGGAATTTTAAAAACTGCTCAACCTCCATTCCATCAATCATAATGGCGAATGACTTAGTCAGGGTTTCGAAGTAACGGTTCATGCGTGTTACACGGGCCGTCATAAATTCATCGTTGAGGTTTTCGTTTCGCGCTACCTGTTTCATCTCATGCAGTATGAGCTTGAAATACAGCTCCGTAACCTGGTGGTACATGATGAAAATTTCTTCGTCCGGAATCTGTGTCTTTGGCTTTTGCAAGGAAAGCAGGGTATCCGTTTGGATATAATCCCAATAGGTCACATAGTCCGTATACAATAAACCTTCGAGATAGGACTGCATGTCTTGTCCGGTAGCGGCATATTTCTCCTCTAATTTTTCAAGAAGAGAAAGAATTTCGGGTTTCAATTCCATATTACAAGGTTAGCGCTTCAATGCAGCGCGAAAAATGATTCTTATCAGTTAAAATGGGCTATTTAATTCAGCAAGTTTCGGAAGTACCTGATCTTTGGGTGATAAGATGGGTGAATCAACTTTCCAATCTATGCCCAATGTGGCATCATTCCAAAGCACTCCTCCCTCGCTTTCCTTATTATACACCTTGGTGCATTTGTATTGAAAGATGGTCTGATCTTTCAGGGTACTAAATCCATGAGCAAAGCCTGGCGGAATCCATAACATGGTAAAATTCTCTGCGCTAAGTTCAATTCCAAAATGTTCTCCATAAGTGGGAGAATCCTTGCGCACGTCAACAATCACATCGTATACGGCACCCTGGATAACCCGAACAAGCTTACCTTGTGCAAAGGGCGGCGCCTGAAAATGCAATCCGCGCACTGCCCCTTTTTGAGACAAGGACTGATTGTCTTGAAGAAAAGCGACATCTATACCTAACTTTTCGAAAAGCT
>JALRIQ010000241.1 GCA_023277325.1 Bacteroidia bacterium
GATTATAACTAATGTGGTCACTCATGCCGAGTAATTGTGCAAAGTAAATTCTTTTATCGTTTGGTGCCACACCTTTTTCACGCATTAATTCTGTGAGATATCGGCAAGAATGCTCGTTATGCGTTCCAGCACAGATGTTTACAGCGTTTAAGTGCTTCATGCATAATTCCAATCCTTTATCGAAATCATGGTCGGATTCGGCCTTACTGCGTTGAATCGGAGAAGGGTACCCCCGTTTATAAGCACGCAAACGTTCTTTTTCCATATAGGCACCACGTACCAATTTATATCCGAGGAGGTAGCCGTTTTCCAATGCGTCCTGTATGCAGTTTTCTAAATAGGAAAGGCGGTCATGGCGGTAAAACTGAAGGGTATTGAATACAATGACCTGCTCTTTGTTATGCTCCTTCATTGCCGTTTCAGTAAGGAAATCGATGCTTGGTTGAATCCAGGATTCTTCTGCATCTACCAAAATCCGCACTCCGAGTTCAGCAGCTTTTCCAGTAATCTTAAAGAATCGTGTTTTTACACGTTGGTATTCTGCCAAATCGTCGCCAGCCAAACGCGATTCTCCACGAACTGCTTTTTCCAGAATATGAAAACGGGCAATTCCGGTTACTTTAAAAACAGAAAACGGCATGCGCTCTTTGTCTTCTGCGGCTTTCTCTATGGTACGGATAATTTCTGCCGTAGTGGCATCAAAGGTTGCTTCATTCTCCTGACCTTCCACCGAATAGTCGAGAATTGTCCCTATACCTACTTTATTCAGTCGTTCAACGGTTTCGGCACAATCTTCGATAGATTCTCCACCGCAGAATTGAGCGAAAAGGGTGTCTTTAATCAGGCCTTTAATCGGCAATCCAGCATTCAGTCCGAAACGGGCCAATGAAGGACCTACTTTCAGTAACCATTTGTAGTTAAAAGTAGTAAACATGAGCCTTGCTTTTTTAAGCTCATCAATGCTTTTGTCTTGAAAAGCGATGGAGGTGTCGGAAAATGAAAATGCGGATTCCGGATGTCCTTTAGATTCCAATCGTTTGATAAATTAAGCGTCAAAATTAATCAATTTGTCCTGATTCTGCACTTAAAGAAAGAAGCGACACAAGAATGAAATCACCCATCCTCAATACCTTGGTATTTGTCTTTGGTTTTATCCTAATTACCGACCTGTTTACTTACCGAGCCATTCGCCATTTAGTGCGCAATAAATCAAAGGTTTGGCGTCGATTTGCAGGGCTCCTGCATTTTGGAATGACCGTTCTTGTGCTGGCTGGTTTTGTCTATTTCTTCTCGAGTAATTCGGCCGAACGCTACGATAGTTTTCGCACTTTCTTTTCAGGTTTTGTCATGGCCTTTTATATTTCCAAGGTCATTTTTACTGGATTTGTGCTCTTTGAAGATATCCTGAGTTTTTTCGGATGGATGACAGAAAAATACCGCCGCAGGAATGAGGAGGTGATAGAGAAAAAAGGAGGGATGACCCGCGCCGACTTCATCTATAATGCAGGGGCGATTACAGCCGCCGCACCATTTTACCTGATGATGCGTGGCGTTTACAAAAGTGCTTACGATTACCAGGTACACCATGTCAAACTCGAAATTCCAGGATTACCTAAGGCTTGGAAAGGAAAGAAATTGGTGCAGCTATCTGATATCCACTCAGGAAGTTTGGCAGACACCGATGCAGTAGCCAAGGGCATTCAAATGGTGAAGGACACCAAGCCAGACATTTTCATGTTTACGGGTGATTTGGTGAATAATTTTGCCTGGGAAGCGACGGAACTGGTTGATATGTTCCGTGGAATTAAAGCCGATATCGGCACCTATTCTGTGCTGGGAAATCACGATTATGGCCTATACCACCGCTGGGAGAACAAAGCCGACATGGAGGCCAATTTTCAGGCATTAGTTAATACGCACAAAGAAATCGGATGGAACCTGATGCGCAATGAACATGAGGTAATCGAAATCGGCGGAAAGAAATTGGGATTATTAGGAGTAGAAAACTGGGGGCATAGTTTGCGATTCCCAAAACTAGGCGATGTCGAAAAAGCGAAGGCAGGCTTAGGTGATGTTGATTTCAAGTTATTGATGTCGCACGATCCATCCCATTGGGACGCAGTTGTGCGGCAGCAGCACCCCGATATTGCTGCCATGTTCTCCGGTCATACCCATGGCGCACAATTGGGTATTGAAAACAAATTCATCAAATGGAGTCCGGTGCAATATATCTACAAGCAATGGGCAGGAATGTACCAACATAACGAACAACAATTGTATGTCAACCGCGGCTTCGGTTTCATTGGTTATCCCGGTAGAGTAGGGATCTTGCCCGAAATCACCGTATTTACATTAGCTTGAGGTTAAGGTTGAGGTTGAGAGGAATGATTTAACTTAACCTTAACATCAGCCTCAACCTTATTCCCTATCTTTCGAAAAAAGTAGCTTATGTGGAGAAATTTCGAAGGCGTTCAGTTATCCGATGACATATTAAAAGAAGTTGAAAGCGCCATTCTACGTGAGCGGGAAAAAGGCAATCAGCTCAAGGTCTGCATTGGAACCGATTCTCAGGTGAAAGGCAATATCACCGAATACGCAACAGTCATTGTTTTTGTTCGCCATAAAAAAGGCGGCTTCATGTTCATCAATCAGGAAAAAAGG
>JALRIQ010000242.1 GCA_023277325.1 Bacteroidia bacterium
ACGGAGAATAAAGTCGCTGGTTCTTTTTTCTACCAGCACAGAATCTCCTTGTAGCGCGACTTGCGCATTGGCATAAGGCAATAGCGGATTGCCAATAAATAGGTCTTGAACCTGGGCGACCGATAAGGGAACAGATAGAAGATTGGAAAGCGAATCAAGACTGAATTCCCGGTAATTTCTTTCTGGTAAATTTTGAATGATATAGACGCTGTCCTTCGTAATCAAAGCGCGTGCTACTTCAATCCCCAACATCGCTTGAACAGATATCCAAACAATTTCATGGCGCTTCATGCGAAAGTTGAGTGTCAGGTTTTGCTGCATGCCGAGACCTTCAAAACGCCCTGCACCGCGAAAACTGAGGTATTCAAACTCGAAAGCATTTTCTCCGACAGCCTTTTCAATAGCCTTTAAATCGGTACTAAGTGTTCCGCTAGCGATATCGCTTTTCTTTTTGCGCAGGGCACAAGAAGGAATAATAAGGATTGCGGCAAATAACAGCGCAAAGGCTTTGGTTTTAGAATACATAGCTGCCATCGATTTTCTTGGGTAGCACTTCAGAATCCGGATTTAGCTCAAGTGCTTTTTTCCAGTATGTAAGCGATTCACTTCCTCGATTCAGGCTTTTTAAAACATCGCCCATATGTTCCAAAACATCGGCATTATTGGGTTCTTTTTCCAATGACTTCCCGATGTATTTGGCTGCTTCTTCTTTCTCTCCCATTTGGTAAAGAATCCATCCATAAGTGTCGAGATAAGAGGCATCGTTTGGAGCCCTGTCCAGCGTTTTTGCCGACATGCTCTTGGCCTTTTCTAATTGTGCTTTTCGGATGCTGAGGTAATAGGCGTAGTTATTTAAAACGAATAAGTTTTCTGGGTCGAGTACCAAGGCACGGTCGAATGCTTTGTCGGAACCTGCATAGTCTTTTAGGTTATGCAAGGCATCCCCCTGAAGTATGTACAGCTGCAAATTGATTTGTTCATCTGGAGCGTAGAGACCCAAACCCATTTTTGTGGTTTTAGCCACTTTTTCATATTCCTTCAGCTGAGAAAGCGCTGTAGCCTGGTAATAGTAGAGGATGGCTTGCTCGGGAAAATATTCGATAGCCTTTTCAGACTCGACCTGAAGTTTTTCCATACTGCGCGCCTCGAGTAAGATGCTGCAATACTGTTTCCATACTTCCAAATTTCCTGGATCGATGGAGATAGCGGTTTCGTATTCTGCTAATGCTTCTTTTTCCCGGTTATCAGCAAAATAAAGGTCTGCAAGCACGGTATGGGTCATGGCTTCATTCGGGTGCGCCAGAGTCGCCGTTTTCGCCATCTCAAAGATGGGAGCTTTCAGACTGCGGTCGTTTTCAATAAGTGGGATTAAAGAAAACAACACGTTCATTTTCGCTTGCACATTGATTCGGCTGTCTTTGAAGGCCTCGTTCAATTCGCGAAGCATGTCTTCTTTGCGGTTTTCACTACGGTAATACTCTGCCATCCCAAAGTGTGCAAAGCCATTGCTGGGCTCGCTTTTTAGAATGTCTTGGTAGATGTTTACGGCTTCTTTCCTCTTGCCCATCTGCCAATAAAGTTCGGCAAGTAACCCCTGATAACGGTTTTCGCCTGGAGCAGCTGCAATAAGCTTTTTAAGCTCTTGCAGTTCTTCTTTAGTTAAACTGCTCGACGTGTCTACAACTGTAATCGCTTGTGGTTCTTGTTTGTTGATGTCCATATCATTCACCTAAGGCTGTGTAATAGCTGGTGTAGCACC
>JALRIQ010000243.1 GCA_023277325.1 Bacteroidia bacterium
AAATCAAAGCCTACTCCATTGTCTTGGTAGCTGTAGAAGAACCACTCTCCACTCACCGAATGCCAATAGAGCATCTGGGGTAGTCCACCCAACACAAGTCCGATTCCAGCCGCCAAAAAGGCGAGGTAGTTTTTCTTTAGAAACTCGGCATACAGCATATTGGTGCTCCAGGGCATGCATTTCCATAAAATAGGAACCAGGATGAGCAGAATTTCATTGGGCCTGCATATGGCAATGAGCCCTGTCAGAAGGCCGACAAATAGGGCGCTTTTCCATGGAATATTATCCTTCCACTTGCTTACCTGATAAAGCACGATGGCATAAAGTGCAAAGAGATAATTATGTGCCAGCGTGTTGCTGAACGTTGCCTGTTCGAGGTAATTGGTGGCACCAACAATTAAGAGGAGCAAAAAGGCAGTCCATTCATCGGAGAAGAACTGCAGCAAGAATTTTCTGGTGAAGATGAGTCCGAGCAAAGCATAAAAAACCCCGCCAATAATCCAGGCCATTTGGTAGGGTGTTGAAAACCCATCGCGGGCATACCCCATCCGCTCAGCCAATGCATCGGCAATCAGGAAGAAAGGGGAGTTCAATAAGGCCAATCCACCTGGGTAGCGCATTACCCAGTTGCCCGATTCAATTTGGATGGCTTGGTAGAGGGTTCCACTAACATGGTAGGTTTCCATGATTTGGTTGACCCAATCCATGTTTTGGAGAGTCAGGTCACCATAAATGAAATGGGCGGGGAGATAGAGGTAATAGCCAAAAACATCCCAGGTGAGGGTTTTTTCACTATCGGCAATAACAAGGCGAAGCGCCAGGATGGCCAGCATGGCCAATAGCATCACAATCAGGCTCTTTTTTCCCGCTTTCATGGGGGAAAGATAGGAAATTGGCCTCTAATCTGATATCCGATGAATTTCAGGAAATTGTATTTTAGCTTCAACTAATGTCGGCGATGCAAAATGTAAGCTTTGATTCTATCGAGGAATTTCTCGAATACCTCCCCGAAGATGAACGTAATGTTACCAATAGCCTGCGTCAATTGGTGTATGATTGCATTCCGGAAGTAAAAGAAAAATTATCCTACCAAGTGCCGTTCTTTAGTCGTCATAAAACCCTCTGTTTCATCTGGCCAGGCTCCGTACTTTGGGGGAAAAAACGCGCCTACGAGGGTGTGCGATTTGGATTCACACATGGAAAACTCCTCAGTGATGAAGAACGGGATTTACGCCTCGACCAGCGAAAGCATGTGGCCTACATGGAGTTCAAATCGGTAAACGAAATACCCTTCGACAAGATGCGGCAATGGCTTTTTGAAAGTGTGGTATTGGATGATGAGGCTCACTTCCATAAAAAAGCGAAAAAATGAAACCAGAGAAAGACTACCTCAAACTGAATAAAAGTTCATGGAACAAATGGGCGGAATCCAATTTTCAATCGGATTTCTATGAGATGGAGGCCTTTCGCGAAGGAAAAAATTCGTTGAAGTCGATAGAGCTAGAACTACTGGGTGATGTAAGAGGAAAAAAAATTCTTCACCTACAGTGCCATTTCGGACAAGACACCCTTTCTCTTGCTCGTAAAGGCGCCAAGGTCACTGGAGTGGATCTTTCTGAAACGGCAATCCACCTTGCCCACTCCCTCAATGCTGAGTTAGGTCTTGATGCCCGCTTTATTTGCTGCGATGTGTATGGATTGAAAAAAGTGCTGAAGGAGAAATTCGATATCGTCTTTACCTCTTATGGCACGATTGGCTGGTTGCCAGATATTCAAAAATGGGCGAAGACCCTTAAACATTTTATGAAGGCGAAAGGCCGCTTTGTGTTTGCTGAATTTCATCCGGTGATCTGGATGTTCGATGACGATCAGGAGAAAATCATCTATCCCTACTTAAACGATGCGCCTATCATCGAGACTTTGGAAGGAAACTATGCAGCGAAAGATTCAGCGATGCGTGCCGATTTCATTTCTTGGACCCATGGACTTTCGGAAGTGATTCAGGCACTAATCGATGCAGGGCTTCAAATCGACGACTTCCATGAATACGATTATTCACCCTATGAGATTTTTAAGAAGATGGATGAATTTGAAAAAGGTAAGTTCCGTCTGAAAAAATTCGGGAATATGCTCCCACTCACCTACCGCATTGGTGCATCAAAGGCGAAAAAATAGATGAACAAAGTACTCTGCCTTTGCCTTTTTTTAAGTTCAGTTGCTCTTCAGGCGCAACATGATTCCTTATTGCCCTTTCTAAAAAAAGGCCATGAACAAGAAAAGAGTTGGCTATCAATCCCTTCTTAAATACAGATAATAATCAGCCCCATATTTTTGTCAAAAACTATATCCAAATCGGAAAGGACTACTGCATCCATTGGAACCCGGAAGAGCGGTATCTGGAGATTCGTCAGTTACAGATGCAAACCGACAACATGACCAATTACCTGATATGGAGCTTCCGATTTGACGAAGAAAAGCGATTGATAGACCATCATTCCTGCCAAGAAATAAATTTGGCTGATGCTGTCATGATGCGTCCTTTCGGTAGTTCACGTGCCTACAGTCATGCGGCATTAAATCAAGTTCCGTATTCAAGCGTCATGCAAAAAACCGACTAATCGGAGAAAATCACGGTTTTCGTCCTGAACCAAAAAAGCGATATATTGACTGGTTAAAAGCCCATTCATTGGAGCATTAGCAGCACAGAATTAACTGCTAGTTCCTATAAATTGCTTTTCTTTGCAAAAAATTGCTCATGCGCAACATGGTATACAATTCATTGGTTCACAAACAGGCGGCAGGCCAAAAAATGCTGGCTGTATTGATCGACCCCGATCATATTCAGAACCTTGAAGAAAGTGTACGCCGCTGCAATGATAGTGGGGTTGACCTCATATTCCTTGGTGGTAGCTTGATCAGCTCAGGCACCATTGGCGAATCCATTGCGCTGATTAAATCCATGAGCGATATCCCAGTCTTGATTTTCCCAGGAGATGAGCTCCAAATCGATTCCCGTGCTGATGCCTTGCTTCTTTTGAGTCTAATCTCAGGAAGAAACGCAGAACTACTTATCGGGAAGCACGTGGTAGCCGCTCCATATTTGAAAAAAGCTGGCATTGAGACCATTGCCACAGGATATATGCTGATAGATGGTGGAAGAATTACTACCGCTTCGTATATCAGCAGCACTGTTCCTATTCCATCCGATAAGCCTGAAATCGCTATGTGCACTGCCGTAGCGGGAGAAATGTTGGGCTTGAAAATGATGTATATGGATGCCGGATCAGGCGCTCAAAACCCTGTAAGCGCAAAAATGATTTCTGCCGTAAGAGAAGGAGTCAGTGTACCCATCGTGGTGGGTGGAGGTATTCGTTCGACAGAACAGGCCGTTGAAGCTTGGAGAGCGGGTGCTGATGTGGTGGTTGTGGGAAATGCCATTGAAGATGACAATACCCTCATCACCGATTTGATGAATGCGTTGCAAGACCTGCAACAGCTTTGATTATTGAAAGATTAAGCGAGAACGAATGGCTACACAAAGCAAAGAGTTAACCCTAGACGAGTTCAAAACCGAAGTGTTAAGCGACTATAAAATTGCCTACCAAAGCCGTCAGGCCAGTTTAGTGGGTAGAAAAGAGGTGCTTACGGGAAAGGCCAAGTTTGGCATCTTCGGAGATGGAAAAGAGGTGGCTCAAATTGCTATGGCCAAAGCGTTCCAGAAAGGCGATTTCCGTTCCGGATACTACCGCGATCAAACGTTTATGTTCGCAACAGGTATGAGCAATGTCCGCGAGTTTTTTGCGCAACTTTATGCTCATCCGAGTGTAGAGGCAGAACCTTGTTCAGCAGGCCGCTCGATGAATGGTCACTTTGGCTCGCGCATGTTGGACGACCAGGGAAACTGGCTGCCACAAACCGATCGCTATAATTCAAGTGCTGATATTTCGCCTACAGCAGGACAAATGCCTCGCTTACTCGGTTTGGCCCTTGCTTCAAAATTATACCGCAATAACCCACAGCTTGCCGAAATGACCAATTTCTCGAATCAGGGAAATGAAGTGGCTTTTGGTACAATTGGAAATGCTTCCACCTCCGAAGGCGGATTCTGGGAAACCATTAACGCAGCGGGTGTATTGCAAGTTCCTATGGTGATGTCTGTTTGGGATGACGGCTACGGAATCTCTGTTCCGGCAAAATACCAAACCACCAAAGAGAATATTTCAGAAATCCTTAGCGGTTTCCAAACCAACGACAAAGGAGTTGGCTTTGAAATTTTCCGTGTAAAAGGATGGGATTACGCTGCCCTTTGCAAAACTTTCCAGGAGGCAGCAGCAATTGCCCGTGAAAAGCATACTCCGGTATTGATTCACGTACAAGAGTTAACCCAGCCGCAAGGACACTCTACTTCGGGTTCTCACGAACGTTATAAAGATGCAGAGCGCCTGCAATGGGAGCTTGATTTCGATTGCTTGTTGCAAATGCGCAAGTGGATGGAAAGTGCAGATATCGCCAAGGCAGAAGAGCTCGACAACCTCGAAAAAGAGTGGAAAAAGGAAGTAAATACCATTAAAAAAGAGGCTTTTGCTTCTTTCTTGAGTGGAATAAAAGCGGATATCGAAGACGCAGCATCCTTGCTCGAAGCGCTAGCTAATGAATCAGGAATTGCTCCAATTCAAGAAATCGCAGCGGAACTTCGCAGCATTACCGAGCCTTTGCGTAAGGATATTGGTGTTGCGATGGATAAGGCTTTGCGTATGAGTCTCCATGCAGATGGACCAGCGCGACAAGCTATCGTCACCTGGAGACAAAATTTCTATAGCACCAATTACGAGCGGTATAGCTCACAGAAAGTATTATGTGTACGGAGACAACTTGATCTGTACAACTCACGGAGATGGCGCTAAGTGGCAAGACCTAGGCAAGTTGATGGCTGTTGAGGCATCCTGATCGTCAATGATGATCTCGGCCAGGCTTTTCCCATACCAAGAGTGTGGCTCAGGATC
>JALRIQ010000244.1 GCA_023277325.1 Bacteroidia bacterium
TGTATATGATATCCATGCTACCATCCCAGGAACGCGATACGGAAGAGAACATTCTCCGATTATCATACGGGAACAAGGGCATCCTGAATACATCAGTCAGAAAATACCTATTGAAGATGCGCCACGTACACAAAGGGTAAATGAATGTCGGATTATGGATAACACCTCGGAGGATTATGTGATGGATGGGAAACGACACCACATTATCAATACAAAAAATAAAAATCACCAGATCAATGACTTTGTTCATCTTTTGGACAAGGATACCTTAATCTCCATCCACAATTCCTATTACCGCCATTTCGCCGAGTCGGGAAATATTCTGGAATCTGGACCAATTGCTGCCATTCCTGATACCATCGCACACCGCGAAGTGGAAGGAGAAATTGACATCAATGCCGATTATGTGGTGTTTGAAAATGATAGCACCTTTATGCTTCGTTTGCCCCGCAGGTTTTATCCAGTTGGGGAATGGAAATATTATTACCCTAGCGGACAAGTGAAAGCTGCCGGCAATTATGTAATTGATGGGATAAGCCTGGATAAAAAAGAAGGGATCAACGACAGCGCTAATCACTACCAATTAGAAATTCGCAGAGACGGCATCTGATATTTTTAAAATGAAAAGGGGAAATTGATTCGCGAAGTCAACTATTCGAAATAACTCAGCGACCAAGCTCTTTTAAGGCCTGCACAAGCTTTTCTATATCCATTCTATTATTACTCAAATGAGGAGTAATACGAACCCCTTGAACAATAGGATGCTGTATTGCCACAGTAAAAATCTGGTACTTGTCCCACAAGATTTCAGCTAAACTAAGCGGTGATTTGCCCCTTAAGGCCACATTCGCGATGGCTCCTACTGAACCTGGATAATTTGGGGTATTCATGGAAAGCGCTTCTATTCCTTGTACCGAATCCGTCCAGGATTCCTGGAGATAGCGCAATCTTCCCTCCTTATTTTTAACACCTCCCATTAGTGCATTCAATTTTACCGCCATACTGATACTCTCTATAGTAGCCAAAGGACGCGTTCCCTGGTGCTCAAAGCGACGAATATCTGTATCCTCCCTTCCGGTATCTCCCATTAATGGCCAAAGCTGAGGAATCCATTTGCTATTTACATATAGAAATCCCAATCCCAGAGGATTGCACATCCATTTATGCAAACTTCCCGCAACGATATCTGCCCCACACGCTTTCCAGTTATAGTCAATATGCGCTACCGAATGGGCAGCATCCACGGCAATGCAGACATCAGGGTTCACCTTTCTGACTTCATTAATCACGTCATCCAATGGGATAACTTGTCCGCTGAGGTTAATCAGGTGGGTAAGATGAAGCATCCGTGTACTTGGAGTGAGTTCTTTCAAATAGGCATTGACCACTTCTTCTGCCCGCTTAGGAACCAAAGGAACTTCTGCAATTTTCAGTTTGATGCCATGGCGTTTTGCGGCCTGTTCAAAAGCCTCATTCATGGAGCCATAATCCTGATTGCCAATCACCACCTCATCACCCCGCTTCCATGGAAATCCTGAAATGAGGATATTGAGACTTTCGGTTGTGTTCCGTGTGAATGTCAAATTTTCGGGACTCCAGCCGAAAAAACCTGCCAAGTCCTTCCTGGCCGATTCCACTGCTTCATCTTGTTCCCTGCGCATGTAAAAGGAAGTCCGGCTTTGAATATAATCTTCACGTTCCTGATGAAACTTACGAATAGGCAGTGAAGCATGGGAAAAATAACCGTTTTCAAGCTGTGTAAAGGAATCGACTCTTGGAAAAAGAGCTTGAATCTTAGACCATGCCTTTTCATTCTTTGGATCGCTAAAATCCTCATTAAAATACCCCTTCGCTGCCAACTCATCAAGCGACCTATGCTCCTTGGCATTGACTTGAAATTCTTTACTACCATCCAATAATGGATGTTTAAAAACACCAAATACTGAAAGGCTCGCACTGTATTGCATAAAAGTTCTTCGATCCATAAATAGGAAACTTACCCGCAGTAAGTTAACAGATGAATGGGTTCAATCAAAATGTGGAGATCATATCCAAAGCATTCCAAAGTCTGCTTAACTGCAAGTTCAGGCTAAAGTGAATTGAATTTGTCCACTCCTTTCCATTGCTCGGTACTTGTTCTGCAAAGGCGTTGCTGGTAATCGGCAAATAAAACGTAATCGGTCCGAGTCCTAAACCAAGTCCGCTTTCATAATAAAAGCTTCCTGCATACGCAGCAGAAACATAAGGCATGAACATGCGGTAGCGGTAATTAATATGACCTGAAAGTAGTAAATCCTTAATCCCAACATTTGAACTAATGAACTGACCCTGATCAAATAGCGCTTGATTCTGCCCCATCCAACCTGCACGCCCATTACGAGCTCTATCAAACATAAAATAATCCTTAGCATAATCAGGACTTGACCTGCTGAAAATAGGAACCTCTCCATTTCCAGATAAGGCTGTATTTAAGCCCGCATAGAAGCGTGCTATTAACGAGGATTTTCGGGTAACTTTTTGCGAACGGTAATACATCCCTTCAAAGCGGAGGAAGTCGAGTTCGTCTTTCGCATAAGTATGACGAACACCCAAGCTGAAACGTTCTTTCACTAATGCATTTGAGCGATGTCGGGTATAGGTAATTCGAGAAATTGAAAAAGGATTGGTATAGCCAAAGAAGGCTTGGTATCTGTGGTTTACCCAAGCATAACTCAATGAAAGGTTATTTTTATGATGCTCCTTTCCGCCCGTTTCAAAGAAGAAATCCAATCTTGGCTCAACTTTATCGTAGCCAGCATACCTTTTGTACTGGGCAGCAAGACGAACTTTATTCAATGATCGGTCGCGAACAAACCAGTCGTATTTCATCATAAAATTCCCGGCCAGCGTACTCGACTCGATGCCGTACATCGGCAGAAAGAAATAATTGAATTTCTTGCCTTGCACATCGTAATTATGAAATATTCCCCCGAGCATTAATCCGTCGCTGGTATTCCATCCCACAGCAGGCAGAATATTCAGGTTCTGGCGTTCATTTCGCGTAAACCCAGTAATTAAATTGAGTTTGACATGTTCCGCGGTTTTAAATAATCCTTTGGTTTTAATCCTGTTACTTTTCACAAACAAATCGCTCGACAGATAATGGGCGTCAATAACCAAATAATCGCATTCCTGGCGGTCAATCCCTATTTCTTTTGGCTCTAAATGGCCCTCGAACCAGAGTGTTTTTACGATGCTGTCCTTCAGAACTAAACTAATGCTATACGGAGCGGCTACTCCGCCTTTATTTTTTACCGTAACACGAAAGGATTTATCATCATTTCTTAAGTGCGACAAAGAATAGTCAGGCTGCTTCTCCGTATTGAACAATTCATTAAAAAACCAATCCAGTTTCTTTCCTGATACCCCTTCAAAAACGGCTTGAACATCTTTAGGTTGTGGATGTTTGAATCCCCATTCCGCATAATAACGGTGCATGCAGGCATCAAAGGTCTCCTGACCCAAGTATTGGGTCAGGTAATCCAGAAGAAAGGCAGTCCGCTGATAGGAAAGCAATCCATATTGCAAGGAGGTCAATTTTTCTGAAGGTGTATTGATAGCAGACTGCAAGCCATAGGTAGCAAAAAAATGTGCGGAAATGTATTCAAACCAATGCGACTCGAAGCGTTTGCCATATTGGGGAGGTACACCGAAGCTTTGTCCAGAATTTCTTTTCGGATAAAACTCGCGCATATAACGCGATTCAACATGCGAGTTAAACCCTTCGTCCATCCAGGCATGTTCACGTTCATTGCTTCCAAGGATTCCATAAAACCAATTATGCCCTACCTCATGGGTAATGACATTATCCAAGCTTACGCTATCCCCACCTGCAGAGATTACGGTAACCATGGGATATTCCATTCCTCCACCGGCAGAAAGTGCTCCTTCGACAGCCGTAGCTGCGCTGTAAGGATAGTCGCCCACCCATTTTGAATAGGATTCAATGGCACGTTTCACATAAAAAGCTCCGGCATTCCAAGGTGTATTTTTTCTTGGTTCAAAGAATGCCCAAGCGTCCACAGTTACTCCGGATTCCAAAATTGCTTGTT
>JALRIQ010000245.1 GCA_023277325.1 Bacteroidia bacterium
TCCATTGCCATTTACCTCTTTGGAAGAAGGTGTTGCCGATTATGTGCAGCATTATTTGGTTGATGGGAAACGGTATTAATCGACTTAGTAACGCTCATCTGCCCCGAGCGAAAACAAGGCATAATCGTATTTCACGGGATCATTGGGGTCCATCTCTTTAAGGAAGTCGGTGAGTTCCATTGCGGTTAGCCAATCGGCTTGTTTACGCTTGATCATGCCTAGTCCGCCTGCCACGCGGTGAACATGGGTATCCAATGGACAAATCAATTCGCTTTGCGGGATGCGCTTCCATATTCCAAAATCAACTCCTTTTTCATTCGAGCGGACCATCCACCTCAAATACATATTCAACCGTTTACAGGCGCTTTTCTTCGCCGGACTAGCCACATGCTTTTGAGTTCTTGAAGGGGCATCTGGAAGAGAAAAGAATTTCTGATGAAAGCGCGTTAGGCTATCCTCCATGGAATGAAAGCGACCCTTCTCGTCTAAAAAGGCGGATTCAAGTGAATCATTATTCCTGTAAAAATGTTGCAGAAACTCCAGGAAATAAAGCAGGTCCGTGTCATTGAAGGTACGGTGCACGAAGCCAAGAAAGCGTGCACGATCCTCTTCTCTATGATTCAGGATAAAATCATTCGGTGATTCATCCATCCAAGCTGCCAGACGAAGGCAATTTCGGATGATGGTAGTGCGCTGGCCCCATGCCAGTGTTGCCGCAAAAAAACCCATAATTTCTCTGTCCTGCTGCTTTTGAAAGCGATGCGGAATTGAAATCGGATCGTTTTTTATAAACTCCGGACGTTCATAGAAATCAACTCTTCTATCCAGAAATTCCTGAAGCTTCCTCTTATCCATTTATCCTTGCCTGAATGGCGAAACCTCCTGATTGTACTTGATGGCTTTTCGTGCGTATCGAATTCCTAAGAATAATGAAATGAAAGCCCCAATTGAAATTCCCGGGATATTGCGAATAAAAAGGAAGAAATCATAAGCCCCATGCGTAAATGCAGCGCTAAAAAAGGCCAAGGCCAAATAACCCGCCTGGTACTTATCAAACTTGCTATGCCCAACAAAAAATCCCATCAAAATACCAAAAGTAGCGTGAGCGGGAACCGCTGTAAACATGCGCAATAGGGCTACCCAACGTGCATCTTCAGGAGCAGCATTTCCATACACGTACAAGAAATTTTCAGCGGTAGCAAAACCCATTGAAACGGCCACGCAATACACGATACCATCAAAGGGCTCATTAAAAGCCTTTCGTTTATAGAAAAAGAGCAATACCACTAAAAGTTTGGCAAACTCTTCCGTTCCACCTACCGATACAAAGGCATAAAAAGCTGTTGGAAGGATGCTATCCTGAGAAATCCCAAAACCCAGATTCTGCCATAGGGTATTGGCATAGAGAACAAAAACAGTCGAAATCGCTCCTCCCAAAAAGGCAAGCAACAAGAGGTAAAGTGGCTCTTTTTCGTATTTGTCTTTGAGGTAAATCCAACCTAAAATGAGGAGGCCTGGCCCCAATGTCATAGCAAGTAAACCGTACATCTATCCTATTGCTTGATCCAGGTCTTGAATTAAATCCTCAACATCTTCAATCCCAACACTGAGGCGAATAAGCGAATCGCTAAGCCCCGCTTTTTCTCTTTCTTCTTTTGGAACCGAAGCGTGTGTCATGGATGCAGGATGTCCGAGTAAAGACTCCACCCCACCCAATGACTCCGCACAAGCAAATATCTTGGTAGATCCCGCGAATTTCATGGCCGCTTCGACCGTATCTTCTTTTAATTCGAAGGAAATCATT
>JALRIQ010000246.1 GCA_023277325.1 Bacteroidia bacterium
GCAACAGATTTGGTTCCCGGGATATAGGAAGTCTGCGGGATATCGCCGCTGGTCTTTTTATTCAGAAAATCAACCACCCTTTGGGCCGGAGCATGCAAGTCGGAGCCTCCTAAACGAAAGGCGCGCTGTTCAATTTCCTGCTGATAAATCATCCCTGCGAGGTTGCCATATTCTTTATATGGCAGGAAGTCCTTTTCACTCAAGGCGACTACCATTCCTGAGTTGGCGTATGGATTATTTCGTTTGCTTGGCGACCATCCGTTAACAACCACTTCACCAGGTGCTGTGGATGCAGGAGCGATAATTCCTCCCGGACACATGCAAAACGAAAAGACCCCTCTACCACCAACTTGCTCCACCAGGGAATACGAAGAAGGAGGAAGGTAGGGACCGCGGTCGAGGCAATGGTACTGAATCTGGTCTATGAGTTGCTGAGGATGTTCAATGCGCACACCTAAAGCATATGGCTTAGCTTCTATCAAAATGCCTTTTCTCTCCAGGAGTTCAAAAATATCCCGGGCGCTATGTCCGGTGGCCAAAATCACCGAATCGCCTTCATAGGAATTTCCTTTTTGGGTAATTACCGAAACAATCTTTTGGTCCTTGATAACAAAGTCGGTGACCCGTTCTTCGAAATGGATCAAGCCTCCATTGGCTCGAATGGTATGGCTCATGGCCGAGACGATGCCCGGTAGTTTGTTGGTCCCGATATGCGGATGGGCCTCATAGCGAATGGCTTCATCTGCACCATGCTCCGTGAATATTTTTAGGATGCGGTCGATATTTCCTCTTTTGCCGCTTCGGGTATAGAGTTTACCATCCGAATAAGTTCCAGCTCCGCCTTCGCCAAAACAGTAATTGCTGTCTTCATCGACAACCCGTTCTTTATTGATGGCTGCTAAATCACGACGACGAGCACGGACTTCTTTTCCTCTTTCCAAGAGAATGGGCTGAACTCCCTCTTCAATCAAACGAAGAGCAGCGAACATGCCTGCTGGTCCGCAACCTACGATAATGACTTTTTTCTGGGCCTTTTTTACATCCCGATAAAGCGTTTTTTCTTCTTTTTCAGGAGAGTCGTCGGTATAGACTTCAAGGACCAGTCGAATTTTCACTGGCGCTCGTCGTGCATCGATGGAACGTTTTTTATACCGTATCGCAGAAATCTTTTCAACAGAAATCCGAAGGGATTTTGCAGCGGCTTGGTAGATAAGCGCTTCGGAGGCTGCAGTTTCGGGGCTCAGGAATAATTCGAGGCTGTGCATAAGGCGGTTAGGTGTTTATCCTAAAACTGGGGCAAATTTCATTAATTCTCGACAAAAGCCCATTTTTGCAGCAATAATAATTCAATGGCCGATATTCAACATTTAGAAAGCATTGCTTCACAAGTAAGAAGAGACATCGTTCGCATGGTTCATGCGGTTCAATCTGGACATCCAGGTGGATCCTTGGGCTGCGCTGATTATTTCACCGCGCTCTTCTTTGAAATTATGGAACATCATCCGCAACCTTTTAGCATGAGTGGTAAAGGAGAGGACGTGTTTATTCTATCCAACGGACATATCTCTCCAGTGTACTACAGTGCATTGGCGCATTCTGGATATTTCCCAAAAGAAGAGTTGAGCACCTTTCGTAAGTTGAATTCACGTTTGCAAGGTCACCCAGCTACCCACGAACACCTTCCAGGAATCCGCATTGCTTCGGGTTCATTGGGTCAGGGGCTATCTGTAGCA
>JALRIQ010000247.1 GCA_023277325.1 Bacteroidia bacterium
TTCTTGAAAGACGCACGGTACAAAGCCGTTTTGCCTGGTAATTGATGCCGACATCGGAAAATGCCTTTTGTACAAATGAATAATCGAAATTGACATTGTGGGCCACAAAGACCTTCCCTTCCAAAAGTCGGTATAACTCGAGCGCAATGGATTTAAACTGCGGAGCATTGGCAACCATACCGTCGCTGATTCCCGTAAACCCCGCGATATAAGGCGGAATTTTCCTGTTAGGATTTAAAAGTGACTCATACGTCTCAATCACATTTTTCCCATCATGGATGGCGACCGCTATCTCAATCATATGATTGTCGGAAGCATAACCTCCGGTGGTTTCAATATCAACGATTGCGTAGAGTCTTTTTTCCATTGAGGATGGGAATAGGGCTGAGCCCTTCGACTCGGCGAAAAGCCTCGCTCAGGATGACAAGTATTTGGTTGATTGATGAACAACCTGTTTTTAACTGAAATCCTTAGCTATTAATCCAGGGCCTAATTTACTTAAACTATATCTGCTTCAACAATATTTTCCAATAAATGGTTCAGGTCTTCGCGTTTGCGAATCAGGTGTGCTTTTCCTTTGTATACCATCACTTCAGCCGGACGAAGGCGTGAGTTATAGTTGGAACTCATTGTGAATCCGTAAGCTCCAGCATTGTGGAATGCGAGGATATCGCCTTCACGCACTTCATTGAGTTGGCGGTCCCATCCGAAGGTATCTGTCTCGCAGATATACCCCACTACCGAATAAATACGGTTGGTTCCATTTGGGTTAGAAATATTGGTAATATGATGGTAAGCATCGTACATCATTGGACGAATCAAATGATTCTGACCTGAGTCTACGCCAACAAAAACGGTAGACGTCGTTTGTTTGATGACATTGGTTTTTACCAAAAAGTATCCCGACTGGCTCACAAGGAATTTACCCGGTTCAAACCAGAGCTCGAGTTCGCGGCCATATTCTTTGCAGAACTCATTGAATCGTTTTACAATGCGTTGGCCAATCTCTTCCACATCTGTTGATACGTCGGTTTCTTTGTACGGTACTTTAAATCCGCTACCGAAATCCATAAATTCAAGATCCGGGAATTCAGCAGATGCTTCAAAAAGCAGCTCTGCACCTTGCAAAAACACACCCGCATCCAAAATATCGGAGCCTGTATGCATGTGCAAGCCCACAATTTTCATGTTATGGGTTTTCACAACGCGGTTCACATGGCGCATTTGGTAAAAGGAAATTCCAAACTTGCTATCGATATGTCCAACGGAAATATGCGCATTCCCTCCCGCCATGATATGCGGGTTCACACGAATACATACAGGAACCGTATTTCCATACAAATGACCGAATTGCTCGAGGATGGAGATATTATCGATATTGATCATTACCCCAAGCTCAACCGCTTCTTTAATTTCTTCCAGGGAAACACAGTTTGGCGTAAATAAAATCTCATCCGGACTGAATCCTGCATGAATACCCAACTTTACTTCCTGGATAGACACACAATCCAAACCGCTTCCTTGCGTTTTAAGCAGTTTAAGCACATGAATATTGTTCAATGCCTTCATTGCGTACTTCACCTTCAACTTAGCCCCCTCAAAGGCCTTTTGAAGACGCTGGTACTGGGCAATGATGTGATCCGCGTCGTAAACGTAAACTGGCGTTCCGAAGTTGCGGGCAATGTCGAGCAAGGACACTCCTTGAATCGACCAGGCATTTTTTTCGAACTTCATTCCGCGAAAATACTTTTTTCCATGAAGCTATTTATCTTCGGAGTCATACAATGAAAGGAAGACTGAGAAAAATACTTCGGTTTGTAGGAAAAGGGATACTGGTTTTCTTCCTTCTTTTTGTCTTATTCGACGCCCTCTTTCCGTTAAAAATTAAAATTCTTTATAGCTCCATGGTCATGTCGGAAGACGGTCGGCCTTTAGCAGTATATCTAAGTAGCGATGATAAATGGCGCCTCTATCTGGAGCAAGATGAAGTGAGTCCGGCAATCAGCGACGCCTTTCTCCTTAAAGAAGACCGCTATTTCTATTTCCATCCAGGATTTAATCCCATTGCCCTCGTTAGAGCCAGCATCCAAAACTTGCAAGGGGGAAAACGCATTTCGGGTGCTTCCACCATCACCATGCAGTTGGTGCGCCTACTCAAACCGCGGGATAGAACCTATGGCAATAAACTGATTGAAATCTGGGAGGCCATGCAGCTGGAATGGCACTATAGCAAGGACGAGATTTTGCGCATGTACCTAAATCTGGTTCCTTATGGTGGCAATATCGAA
>JALRIQ010000248.1 GCA_023277325.1 Bacteroidia bacterium
GAAATAGAGTTAGCGTCTAAAGTCATTCGGGAACCTTGCATGTTTATCAATTCAATTTGTTGGGCGATAATTCCCTCAGGCAAGTCCCAGAAGACGCTTGTTCGCGCTGGGTTAGGATATACCTTCAAACTCTGCTTTATAGGCTTAAGCGCTATGCTGGATAGCTTGGCGTCCCAATAGGCTTGCACCTCATCAGCGTCTTGATGGAAAGAACATACATTCTCTTGTAAACTTGGTTTGTCCTGAGTAAAAATATAAGCCAGATCTAAAGAAACTAATTCCCCTTGTTTCAGGGTATAGGGACCAACACTTCCAAGCATATTACGACGGCCGGGAATAATGCCCACGCTGCCGTATTCTGTCCATCCGCTCCCATTGCAAGGGTCGCCTAAATAAAGAAAGGAGGTTTGCGACGAATTCGGATCCACAAGCCCGGAACCATCCTTCCAGGTGGCGTTGAGGTAGCTATAATAATCCTCCTTTTTTTGCGGCCATCCTTGTGGCGAATTTGGGTCATAGCTAAAACCAATACAACGACTCATCTTGGTCGACAAAAACTTAACTCCCATCACCGGTGGTTTATCCTCATAACCGTTCGAGTCAAAAGGAAGGGCATTATAGCAGTAATAGGTGCTCCTGAGTGAATCACTGCTGGTATAATTATCGGAATCATTGCCCAGCTTAAAGTCGGTGAAAATCCCAGCGAAAACCCCTTCGTAGGTTTTGGGCATGCGGTTGATGATGCGGTACTTGACAAATACCACCTCCGGCAATTCAGGCACCGTATAAACCATACAAAGCACCTCCAAACCCATCGCAGAAGAACCACTTACCTGATGACTGCGCTGATCATTAAAAATTACATAGGCCGCTTCGGTACCGGATATTTGAGGGATTTCTCCCAATTCAGGCTCATAAATGAAGTTATTATTGATATCAAAAAATGGAGCCAATACAGGATTATAGTTTCCTGGTCGTTTATTGGATCCCGGCCAATTGCTTATTGACCATGGTGCGTTATATCCCGAATTATTATAGAGGGTTTGATGATTGGCAATCTCGGTAGAGTCGACATGCCAGGTATAATTCCAAAAACTGCTGTCGTCGGGTTGCGCAGTTGTCCTATCCAACGGTCCAGGAATATAATCACGGCCACTGGTATCGTAGGTGGCAATGGTGACATAGGTATTTCCCAAGGAATCTTTGCCCCCAACCCACAGAGAAGAAGAAATGATACTATGAATTCCTGAGCCTTTTGGAACCTCAAATCCGGGGTTCCCATTATTTTGAAAGAGCACGCCTGCATTCTGAACATGAAAGCGCACATTTCCCTGCTCGAGACTTGCACTCGGTTGCTGCGCAAATACAGCACAGCTCCATAAAAGTCCAATAAAAAACCCTGCTTTATGTTTCATTTGTTTCAAATTAAACCAAAGCAGGGCAAAGACCTATAATTTTTCGTTGTATTAGAAGTTATAGCGCAATCCTGTGAAGAGATTGAGGCTATTATTCTTTTGTATCATACCATTCGGTGCATTCGTAAGTGAACTCAATCCGTAACGAATTCCTGGCTCAAATAAGAGGTCGAAATGTTTGTTTAAGGAATAACTGGCACTTGCATTCAACATGAGGTTCACACCTGCATAAGTCCGGTAAGGATTTGCTGAAGTGCTGAGGTCAATCACTTCTCCCTGGTTTGGAGAAAGGATATATCCTCTTTGTTGGAACACCAAGTTAAACATCGGTCCACCAGACACGCCCAACGACCATTTATTGGAAGTATAGAAGGTATAGTTCAAAAGAACAGGTACATCTACGAAGGTGTAGCGGTTATTGGAATTTACTTGTGTGGTAGAGCTATGGTTTACGGTATCGCGCACTGTATACGTCACCTGAGTTGGACCATTGATTGGGTCGAGGATATATCCTGTTACCTGGCGATCTATAATTTCAGAATACGACTCCGTTCTACTATGGTTCAACTGCTCATTGATTCTGCTGTAGGCGATTCCCGAGCGAAGTGACAATACAGGGTTTAGTTTGTATTGAGCACGCAGTTGGAAGGTAAATGCAGACTGTACTTTTTCATCTTGCTTTCTCGCTGCAGTATAGGAAGGCGTGGCATTTGGCATGCGGCGGTTGATGAAATCATAAGATCCTAAAACCTCAATCGACCAAGGAGAAGGCGCCAAAGGAATCATATTCGTCGTCTCCTGGTTTTCAGTTTTTTCAGGAGATTCAGAAGGATTTTCGCTTGCAAGAATTTCTTCTTGAGCAGGAGCAATTTCCTCTTCTTCCACTACCACCGCCTCTTCAGGAGCGGTAACTGGGTTTTCTTCAGCCTGAACAGCTTCTTTTTGCTCTGCAGGAATGATTGTTCCTGGCATGGTAGAGGTTCCTGGCGGGAAAAGCGTGTTCGGATCTTCCGCAGCTGGATTTTCAGTTACTGTGTTAGGTTCCGTTTGCGTTGCATTCTGACGCGGAGCCGTTTGTATTGGATTAGCTTGAGTAGGGCTTTGAACGGGTGCAGGCGGCAAAGACAAACTAGCTGTATTTGTAATTGAAGCAGGAGATTCCTGATCCAAATTTTCTTCATTCGTCAAAACTGGAGCGGATTGCTCTGCACTTGGCAGCTCAGCCACAATTTCCGTTTGATTGACAGCTGGCAATGTTGCTTCTCCGTTTACCAGATTTCTGTCTGCATCGTCGGATAAGAACATGATGGCTGCTGCGCTCATGAAGACAAGGCCGGCTGCTACCGAGAGGTACCAGCTCGAGTGCTGTTTAAAGTTGTTTATCAACTTGTAAACAGGCGTACGTGTCTGATCTATCCTTTCCCATACGTGCATGGGGGGCTCAACTGAATGCTGGTCGAGACCGTCACGGAACAGATCATCTATTGGATGCCTATTTTCGTTCATATTCAATATTTTGTGATTCAATAACTTTCTTTTGTAACCATTTGCGGGCTTTGGCCAATTGAGATCTGGAAGTACCTTCATTCACACCGAGAGTTTCTGCAATTTCTGCATGACTAAACCCTTCAATGGCGTAGAGGTTAAATACGATTCCGTAGCCTTCTGGTAATCCCTGAACCATTTTCATGAGTTCACCCTGGGATATTTTTTCCAGTACCTTAGCTTCCTGAGGCATATCATAACCGTCGTCGATTCCGATTACCTCGTTTTTGAAGCTACTCTTGCGGAAGAGCTTCAGTGCCGTATTTACCATAATGCGGCGTATCCATCCTTCGAAAGAACCATTACCCTTGAACTTGGAGACATTGTCAAACACTTTTATAAATCCTTCTTGAAGTATGTCCTCAGCTTCCAGATCAGTACGGGCATAGCGCCGACATACTGCCAGCATTTTGCCGGCGTAGGTCTTATAGAGCGCATATTGACACGCTCTGTCCTCTCGGACGCACCCGCTGATCAGTTCTTCTTCACTCATAAATCAAAACAGGACTTGGTTTGGCTCCTTGTTCAGTAACTACTAGAGAACTCAAGATAGCGAAATGTTGCCTGAGGGAAAAGTTTTTTAAGGGGCTATTCGTCTAGAATTCCATAACCCCATACCCGAATCCAAGGGGCCCTATGCATTTCTCAGAGAAAAGCATGACTTTTGCTTGATACAGCCCAGATGCAATCCATAGAAATCATTTTCACTTACCCCGCTTGGTACCTGATAATTTGCACCGCCATTTCGGCAGTTGCAGCATGGTTTCTCTATAAAGTAAAAGTATTCGGCGAAGAGGATAAACTCTGGCTTCGTCGCGTGCTGGGTGCTTTACGTTTCTTATTTCTATTCGGATTAAGCTTTCTTCTTTTAGAACCACTGGTAAAAAATCAGGTGCGCGAATTGGAAAAGCCTGTTGTTGCCTTAGTAGTTGACAATAGCTCCTCCATGAAAATGCAGAAAGATTCCGCATTACTAGAGACCCAAATTCAAGCCTGCATCGATCAATTAAAAGATGGATTGGATGAGGACCATGATGTTCGGGTTTACCTGGCAGGTTCCGACTTAAACGAAGCAGAAGAACCAAACTTCAAAGAAGAAGCGAGTAACTTGTCCAAGGCACTCAAGGCCATCGACAATCAATACGAAAATCAAAACTTAGGGGCGCTGGTTCTATTTTCAGACGGAATCTATAACCAAGGAGTGAACCCTGTTTACCAAAACAGAAAGTCTGGAGCACCTCTCTATACCGTAGCCTTTGGCGATACCTCCTTACATCGCGATTTGATTCTGGAAGAGGTTAGGCAAAATCGTCTGGCCTATCTCGGCAATCAATTTCCGCTTCAGGTATTTTGCAGAGCGAGTGATTTGCAGGGGAAAAACACCAAACTGGTACTCAGACAAAATGAAAAAGTAGTCTTTGAAAAGGCCATTACGATTGATGCCAATCAATGGACACAAAGCATCGACCTACTGCTCAAAGCAGAAAAAAGCGGTATGATTCGCTACGATATCAGCCTCGAATCGGTCGATGGTGAACATAACCTGCGCAATAACCACAAGACCATCTATATGGATGTGATTGATGCCAGGAACAAAGTGCTGCTCCTTGCTCATGCTCCACATCCCGATTTAAGAGCCATGGCATCGGCCATCCGT
>JALRIQ010000249.1 GCA_023277325.1 Bacteroidia bacterium
ACGCAAGGTGTAACTTGGAATTATAGAGAAGGAGATTCTAAATTAGATTGGCTACAAAATAATTTTAATACAAACACAACGGCTAGTGTAAATAATGGAACAGGCGGAACATGGTGGACTCAATATCAAGCATCACAAAACTTCAGCTATTCAACAGCTGATATAAGTTTAAATGTAAAGCCTTTATTAAATGTTTGGATGAGTGGTTCAATACCAAATGATGGGATTATAGTAAGACATTCGGTTGAGAATGAATCTGATACAAAAGATTATGGTGTTGTAAAAGTATTTAGTAAAGAAACAAATACTATATATCAACCAAAAATAAGAATAGGTTGGGATGACCAATCGTTTTCATCGTATACCAGGTATTTCGGGTCAATATCCAAAGAGCCCACATCGACAATGGCCCGCACAGAAGTCTTCCCATAAAGTTCCGGGTCGATATCCAGGGTAACACCTTGTGGATTGGCCGCCAGTTCCCCGATAGGCACCATTGGTTTTTCGGTGATTTCAATGATTTCTGTAAAAAGCTCGAGCACGTCATCCCGCATTCCTGGAATCACTTCACCTGTGAATAAATCCAGTCCAAAATACAGTGTTTCACCCACCCGGAAGTGGTTTACTTCTTTGGGTAATTGCTTGTTCAATAGCAGCGGTATCGTAACACTAGTACCTCCGGATATCCAGGGAATTTCTCTTTTAAAGGTGAGTTCAATAATCTGTTTATAGAGACTGAGCTGAATCAATTTATCCGTGCTGGGCATCACCCCGTGTAAACAATTCAGGTTGGTACCAAGCCCTACAATTTCAATCCCCGGTAATTCGAATACCGATTCATAAAAATGCACCAAATGCTCTCCCATAACCCCTTCTCGGAGATCTCCCATTTCGACCATGATGATGACCTTGTGAATTTTCCCTTGCTTCACCGCTTCTGCAGAGAGGAGCTTCAGGGTATCCAATTCGGTATTCATGCTTACATCGGCATATTTTATAATGCTCGGAATGCTTCGCTTTGCTGGAGGTTTGATGTATACCGTTTGAACATCGGCATTCAACTGTTTTATCGTCTTGAGGTTACTTACCCGCGAGTCGTGGATTTCACGAATACCCAAGTTGAGCAATTCTTGCAAATAAATCCGGTTACCACAAAGTAGTTTCGACACCACACCCCAATGCATGTGGTCCTGTCCAAACAAGTTTTGCAGAAAACGGTAATTGTGCGCGAGTGCATGGCGGTATAAGTTTAAATAAGCCATTATTTGGTTCTTCTCATCTCAACATACTTGCTTGTAAAACCAAGCTTTTCATAAAGAAAACGTGCAGGATTGTCCGGCTCCACGTGAAGGGCAATGCCTCCTTTAGCAAAATCAATGGCTCTGGTCATCAATTGCTTTCCAATTCCGCGTCCTCTATGTCCATTATGAACAGCAATATAGACCAGGATGTTTTCTGGGATATACCCTTCCATGCCTGTTTGGTTCATCACTACTGTGCCCAAAATCTCTCCATTCTCCTCTGCCAAAATGATAAATCCACCCTGGTGATTGAAATAGCTCATGGCATAATCCAGGCACTTCAAAATGTCTTTTTGAGGATCCCCATATTGTTCAAGGTGAGCATGCAAAAACTTCGCAATACGCAACTTTTCAGACTGTGTCACTTGATTCACAGCGGTGAGTGTGGTGTACGTAATTGAATCAGCTTGTTTCATGGTTGAATTTATCATTGGGTAAAAGTTTAGAAAGTGATGTATACAAAATCGTCGCAACAGCCAATCCGAAAATATTTGGATCGAGCTGCAACGGTAGTTCTTTAATTATTTCTGCTTTTTGCAGTTCCTGAAGTAGAATGGTAGTGAATCCACCACCAAGCATTGTAATTCCGGCTGCCCATGGATGATGGTTTTTCGTATAGATACCCGCCAAAAGGGGAACGAGTAATCCTGAAACCATAAATGCATAGCTATACAGCATAAGGTCGAGCACTTCTGTACTTACTGCAGCAATCAAGAGGGCTATTATTCCGATGAATAAGGTGAAATATTGGGAATACTTCAATTGTTTCTTTAATGGAAGTTTGGAAGTCCAGCGATGCAATATATCTGTGGTCAAATTTCCTGATGCAGCCATAAGGCATGAATCTGCGGTTGAAAGTATGGCAGAAAAATAGGAGGCTAAAACCAAGCCCATCAAACCAGCAGGAAGAATTGCCTTCAATAAAAGCGGTAAACCAAGTTCAGGGTCTGCTAAACTTCCTGCGGCCTCCATTTGTCCGGTTTCCACCGCCACACGGGCCAACATGCCAAGCAGCACGCCCATAAATGCCATCAGCGGCCATTCGAGCAGACCGGCAATAAACCAGGCCTTCTTCGCGCTTTTTACATCTTTGCTGGCATATATTCTTTGGTAGAGCGTCATGCCCACGAACCAAATGGGGATAATTGTAAAGGCCCAGGAAAGCAACTGTTGCCAAGATACATGATCGAGGCGCAGCATTTCGGGAGGCAGTGCAGCCTGAATGGTTTCCCAACCGCCCACCGATATCCATGCCATTGGAATAGCAATACCTGCAAGTCCGGTAATTAATATAATCCACTGAATGGTATCGGTATAGATCACGGCTTTTAATCCGCCAAGTACCGTATACACAACCGCCACAAATCCCATGATCAATAAAGCCTGGTTGAGGCTTATCACATCAAAAGTGGAGCCGGCCAATTTTGCGCCAGCCAATAACTGCGAACTGGTAAAACCGATATAGCCAATAAGGGAGATGAATCCGGCAATCAAGCCGACTCTTTTTCCAAAGAAATGGCGGAAGAGTTCCGGAAAGGTTAAGAATTTAGCGAAAGCAGGATTTCCCTTTACACGCGGTATTAATAAGACCGCTGCCATCCATGCCCCAATTAATCCTGTGAAGAGCATCCAAGAGCCAGAAAGGCCCATAGCAAAGCCGAGTCCACCCAGTCCGATAGAGAATCCTCCACCTACATCGGTAGCTACAACCGACAATCCAATATGCCAGGCGCCCATTGAACGACCCCCCACATAATAATCGTCCGTTTCTGAATTTTTGCGGTGGTAAAAAAAACCAACCCCAAGCATTGCGGCCATATAGACCAAGAAAATCAACGC
>JALRIQ010000250.1 GCA_023277325.1 Bacteroidia bacterium
GTTTTGCCCATTTCGATGTGGTGGAATCTGGAATTGATCCAGGCCTTAATACCATGGGTTACCGTTGGTTTATTTTGTATGCCTCCGTAATGGTCTTCGTTTATCATATTGTTTACGCTTTTATTGAAAGTTTTGGCTTTCGCTATATTCCTGAAAACATTTTGTCGGCAGTATTAAGCGGAGCCGTTTCTTTGGGCTTAATTTTGCTGTTTCAATTACTGTTTTACCGTACAAAGAGGAATACATAAATGGGCAATAAACGCCGGCAGTGGTTTTATTATACGTTGTTTCTTGTGGTGGGACTGGCTTTCGTGGTGCGCCTTTTCTCCATCCAGGTGCTCGACGACCGCTATAAGAGCCTCTCCAAAGACAATTTTCTAAAAAAAGTAATTCAGTTTCCTCCCCGGGGATTGATCTATGACCGCAACGGTAAATTGATGGTCTTTAATGATGCGACCTACGATTTAATGGTTGTGCCGCGTCAGGTAAAGGACCTGGATACTGCAGAATTTTGCCGACTCCTTAAAATCACCCCCGAGACCTTCATCAAAAAGATGAAGAAATGCAGCGTTAACCCATATAGAAGCTCGGTTTTTGAAAAGCAAATTTCAGCATTAACGTATGCCGGGTTTCAAGAACACCTATTCGAATTCCAGGGATTTTATATGGAAATCCGAACCGATAGAAGATATAAAGGGAAAAGTGCCGCTCACGTTTTGGGCAGTATCGGGGAGGTGAATGATAAAATCATTGAAAAGTCTAACGGCTATTATCGTCAAGGGGAGTATACCGGTATTTCAGGCATTGAAAGAAGTTATGAAGAAGTGCTCCGTGGTACTAAAGGAGTAAAAAATATTATCGTCGATGTAAGAAACCGCACAGTCGGACCCTATTTTGAAGGAGCTTACGATACAGCGGCCATTGCGGGCAAAAGTATTTATACCACGCTGGATGCTGACTTGCAAGCTTATGGTGAAGCCTTGATGGGCGGAAAGATTGGCAGTGTCGTGGCTATTGAACCGGCCACAGGTGAGATTCTCGCTCTGATATCATCCCCAAGCTATGACCCGAATTTATTGATTGGCCGTCAGAGAGGAAACAACTTCATTAAGTTGATGCATGATCCTCTGAAACCTTTGTTCAACCGTCCTTTGAGTGCTCCTTATCCTCCGGGATCTATTTTTAAGGCTATCTCATCGCTTATCGCTCAGCAAGAAGGTGTTCTTGCTCCTGGTACCATGTATCCCTGCGGAGCAGGATATAAAGTAGGTTCTCACCGTGTAAAATGTAGTCACGTGCATCCTTCGCCACTCGATCTGCGTGGTGCATTGACACAGTCCTGTAATCCGTATTTCTGCTATGTATTCCGCAGCATTGTGGATCAGAGGAAGTTCAGCACTTTCGAAGAATCCTATAATAATTGGCATGATCACCTTGAAAGCTTCGGAATCGGTGTGCATCTTGGCATCGATTTGTATGGTGAGGCAAAAGGAATTCTGAAAAAGAGCGACTACTATAACCGCCTTTATGGAAAAGGTGCATGGAAGGGTTCAACCATCATTTCGGTGGCTATTGGCCAGGGAGAATTGGGTGTTACTCCGCTGCAAATGGCTAACGTAATGGCCATTATTGCCAATCGTGGATATTATGTAACGCCGCATGTATTGCGTTATGTGGATTCTGCCGGACTTCAGGTACCAAAGTTTGAGAAACGTTTTTGTTCTGTCGATCCCAAATATTTTCCAATCGTTGTAGAAGGTATGGCAGATGTAGTGAAAAAAGGAACGGCACGTGTGGCGCAAATCGACAGTGTGGAAGTATGCGGTAAAACGGGAACGGCGCAAAACCCGCATGGAAAAGACCACTCTATCTTTTTTGCTTTTGCTCCAAAAGACAATCCCCAAATTGCTATAGCCGTTGTTGTTGAAAATTCGGGATATGGTTCTCAATGGGCAGCACCAATTGCCAGCCTTATGATTGAACGTTACCTGTTCCCTGAAAGAGAGCAGCGCAGAAAATATTTAGAAGACCGCATGCTGAATGCAGACTTGATCAACCAAAAATCAGGAAATGAACAAGTATCGCACTAATGAAACTTTTGAAACGGGTGGTCTCGACTGGGGAACAATATTTTTGTTCATAGGAATGGTCTTGTTCGGTTGGGTAGCTATTTATTCTGCTGTCTACAATCCCGATAATGCCAGTATTTTTGACCTGAGCCAAAATTACGGGCGCCAAATGATGTTCATTGTGGTGAGTATCGTGGTGGCGGCGTCAATCTTGATTATAGATGCCAAGTTTTATCCCGCATTTGCCTTCGGATTTTATGGCCTGGCCATATTCCTGTGTATAGCCGTAATCTTTATTGGAGCAGAAACCAAGGGGGCTAAATCATGGTTTGCCATTGGAGGATTTAAATTTCAACCGGTGGAGTTAGCCAAATATGCCACGGCTTTAAGTCTCGCGAAATACCTCAGTGCATACGATGTTTCCTTTAAAAATTTGAAGGTTAAGCTGATTTCATTTGGCATCATCTTACTACCGCTATTGTTGGTTTTACTTCAGAATGATACGGGAAGTGCTTTGGTGTTTTTAGCATTTTTCCTGGTTCTTTACCGTGAAGGTTTACCAACCTGGATCATTGCTATGGCCTTCTGCCTGGCCTTGCTTTTTGTATTAACTCTTGTGCTTGACGACCCTGATATCCTTATTTATAGTTTGCTAGGACTTGGAGCTTTGGCAGCCATTGGACTTAGAAAGAGCAGGAGTACCCTTCTTGTTGCAATAGCCGTTACTGTTGTGAGTATTGGAGCGATAAAGTCGGTAGATTTCGTTTTTAACGAAGTACTTCAGGAACATCAAAGGGCGCGAATCAATGTATTGTTTGGAAAAGGAGGGGATGACTATAATGTACGCCAATCGAAGATAGCCATTGGGTCAGGAGGCTTATTTGGTCAAGGGTTTCTCAATGGTACACAAACGAGGTACGATTACGTTCCGGAGCAGTCTACAGACTTCATCTATTGCACCATAGGAGAGGAATACGGTTTTGTGGGTTCGGCCGGTGTCGTTGCCATGTTTGTATTGCTCATGATCAGGTTGGTGCGCATTGCAGAGCGACAGAAGAATAGGTTCAGCAGAATCTATGCTTATAGCGTAGCCTGTATCCTTTTTGTCCATTTTACCATCAATATAGGTATGACGATAGGACTTATGCCGGTAATTGGTATTCCCCTGCCGTTTTTTAGCTATGGAGGATCCTCTCTGTTAGGATTCACAGTGCTTTTATTCACCCTGCTCAAACTTGACGCAAACAGGGTGAACGAAATGCAAAGTTTACACGATTAATCTTTTTTCTGAGCGAACTCGCCAGCAGCTTTTACGAAACGCACAAATAAAGGATGTGGGTTATCGACTGTACTTCGGTATTCTGGATGAAACTGTACACCAACAAACCATGGGTGCTCGGCAATCTCAACGATTTCCACTAAATGCGACTCAGGGTTAACACCGGTACATTGCATGCCTGCTTTCTCAAAAGATTCGAGGTATTTGTTATTGAATTCAAAACGGTGACGGTGACGCTCTTGGATTTTCCCTTTTCCATAAGCTTGATAGGCCTTGCTTCCTTTGGTAATTTGGCATGGATAAGATCCCAAACGCATTGTACCTCCTTTTTTCACGATAGCTTTTTGTTCAGCCATCATGTCGATAACAGGGTATTTCGTGTCGGGATTCATCTCACTGGATGATGCTCCTTCAAGACCTACAACATTGCGCGCGAATTCAACCACGGCACATTGCATTCCAAGGCAAATTCCGAGGAAAGGAATATTGTTTTCACGCACATATTTGATGGTGCTGATTTTTCCTTCAATACCGCGTTCACCAAAACCAGGGGCTACAAGAACGCCATCGAATTTATCCAGCTTTGACTTCACATTTTCCTCGTTGATCAATTCGGAGTGAAGGTATTGAACACGCACTTTCGTTTCATTTTCAGAGCCCGAATGAATAAATGCTTCTGCAATCGATTTATACGCATCAGGTAGCTCAACATATTTTCCTACAATGGCGATGTTCACCTCTTGTTTTGGGTTTTTTAGGCGCCACAAGAAATCCTTCCAGCTATCCAAATCTGGCTCAACCTTATTTGGAAGTTTGAGGTGAGAAAGGATGACCTTATCGAGTTTTTCTTTCTGCATTTTCAGCGGAACATCATAAATCGTTTCCACGTCGATGGATTCGATTACTGCGTTTGCTTTTACGTTACAGAAAAGGGCGATTTTTTTACGTAAATCAGCTCCGAGTGGATGCTCGGTGCGGCATACCAATACATCTGGTTGCACGCCATATTCCAACATGGCTTTCACCGAGTGTTGGGTAGGTTTTGTTTTAAGTTCTTTTGCTGCGGCAAGGTAAGGAACCAAAGTCAGGTGAATAACTGCACATTCCTGATCTTCTTTTTCCCAGATAATTTGACGAACAGATTCAATGAAGGGCAAGGATTCAATATCACCAACCGTTCCGCCAAGCTCGGTAATCACAATATCATAGTCGCCAGTCTCACCAAGCAGGCAAATGCGGCGTTTAATTTCATCGGTAATATGAGGAACAACCTGAACGGTTTTTCCTAAAAATTGCCCCTGACGTTCTTTATCAATTACCGTTTGGTAAATGCGGCCAGTGGTTACGTTGTTCGCCTGTGAAGTAGTTACGCCCAAAAAACGCTCATAATGACCAAGATCCAAATCGGTTTCCGCACCGTCGTCGGTTACATAGCATTCGCCATGCTCATACGGGTTCATAGTACCTGGATCGATATTGATGTATGGGTCGAATTTTTGAATGGTAACTCGATAACCTCTGGCTTGAAGAAGTTTAGCCAGTGACGCTGAAATAATCCCTTTTCCTAAGGAAGAAGTAACCCCTCCCGTTACGAAAATGTACTTTGTTTTTGACATGTGCCGCGATTCGTATACGGGACGCAAAGTTAGAGATTATTTAGCAGAGGGCAGGCCTTGTGAATAAGTATGCGAGAAATTAATTTAAATCAAATGCCCTTGATTTGGTTCCATCAAACAATTTCCATTGAACGCCTAAATTCAATCCCAAGGAATATTGATGCTGGCTGAGGGTATAGTAATTCTGGTAGGTTGAAAGCAAAGCGTAGTTTAATTCCGGTCCCGCGTACATTGACCAACGGGTGTTTACGTCATAAGCCAGATTGAGTTGCACATGAGCTCCTACCGCCCAACGACGCAGGAATTTTGAGTTGTTTACATAATGGTCAACCCGGAAATCGTACACACGACTGGATTCTTTGGTCATATATCCCAACGACATACCTATGCCCGTATGCAAACTATAACGCTTGCCGATATTTCGTTTTGCATAAATCGTAACAGGAAGCTCCAGATAATGGTATTGGTTCATGTGACTTTGTGCATTCCCAATGGAATTCATCGCATTCACATCATAATTGTATTCGTCGGCAAGTGCAGTGTATAAAGAATTATTTTTTCTTGGAGCCATGCCTACGATTTCACCAAGTTGGGTATAACGCAAACCAAAGCCTAGGGAGAAACGATCGGTAAAGAAATAGCGTATAGCAATTTTTGCCGAATACGTTTTCACAGAGTGATCGTATCCATCTTTAAGTGACTTATAGGGCGCTGCATAGGCAGTACGTGCAGATAAACTTCTAAAGGCAACTGCTGGTGCTACACTGGCATTAATGTACCACGCATCCTTGTGGCGAATAGAAACAGGTCTTTTCCTTCTTTTTATAGTTTCGCTTTCTGCACCTTTAGGGGAGAGAGATAAGGAAATGTTTTGTGGCATAACAGCGTGTAATGCCATGTTTTTAGTCGTATTGTTTAACTCGTCGCCCAGGCGAAGCTCTTCATTAAAGCTGCCGATGGGTTCTTCTCTGTCAAATCCAGGGAAGGAGCGCAGGTGAGAAAAGTTGGGTTTCCTTTTCGTCGTTTCTTGATTGATACCTGCTGGAGGCACTTCGGTGCGTCCTATATTCTTTAATGGATTTTCTTGAGTTGGTGAAACAACGGCAATAGGAGCTGTCTTCTGAACTTGATTCGCTTCTTCTTTACTACTTTGGAAATAAACCAGCCCCATAGCAACAATAGCGCATGTGCTTACAATCGCCAAGCGAATGGCTTGTTTGATAGATTGTGCTTTTTGAATACCACGATCCACACCCTTCCATGTCGCTACGCGGGGTTGAAGGGTGAACTCATCGGCTTTTTTAGCTAATTCCTCTTCAAATGAATTATGGATGCGAAACTTTGACATGCTCTGTTATCCCAAACGACTCAATCTGTTCCAATCGTTTGGCCAACAGGGCTTTGGCACGAGTGTACTGAGATCTTGAACTGCTTTCATTAATGCCTAACATACCTGCAATCTCTTTATGCGAATAGCCCTCGATTGCATAGAGGTTTAATACTGTTCGGTACCCATTTGGTAGGTCTCGAACCATATCTACAACCTCTTTGGTATACATGGACGCAATTACATCGCCGGATGCTGCGGGAGTATACTGTGCAGAGTCAATATCACACTCGTATTTTAAATTCTGGTATTTGCGGATGATGTTAATGGCAGTATTTACGATAATACGTCTTAGCCAACCTTCGAAGGAACCTTGAAAACGGAAAGTATCTAATTTTTGGAATACCCGGATAAATCCTTCTTGCAGCATGTCTTCAGCTTCTTCTCTCGACGAGGCATAACGGTGGCAAACCCCTAACATTTTAGGAGCGTGGAGCTCATAGAGTTTCTGTTGAGCTGCCCGATTCTGCTTTATGCAGGCCTGAATCAAAGAAGTTTCGTCGCGCATGCTAAGACGATTTGTGGTCACACTGTATATACCTGACCCCCTTTGGTCGGGTTTCGTTGTTTAGAACGTAAAAAAAAGTCAAAAGGTTGGAGCAGACTTTCTATTTTTTAAAGAAGGTATAAGAGGAATAATGAAGGTTTTCTGCTTTTTCATCTTCATACTCTTCATATAAATCAAACCCAAACTGATCTTTCCAGGTAATATACATGTTTCCCGTTTTCGCTTTCCCTCTTCTAAAGTAAGTATAGACTACCTTGGTTTTATTTGCCTCATTTTTTTCCTTTCTATACGTATACCTTAAGCGATTTTTGCTGTCGTAGCTTCGCATTCCATGCCATTGGTCAGCAAGGTTTGTATCGTGTACGTTTCGGACAATCCGTCCTTTTTCATCGCGAGTTTCTTCGATATACCTTTTCGTTCCATCGGCGAGCTCTTCTGTTCTTGAGCATTTGGTTAGCGTATCTTTTTGTTTTGAGGGAGCAAAGAGTTTCCATGTCCACAATTATATTGATAGGTTCGTTCGAGATCCAGGCTATCGTCGTAATAGCGCACTTCTTTTTTACTTAGATCTCCATAATAGGCGTATTACTTGACTTCTTCCGTTCGACTTGAAATGCCTTCTCTTTGAATCCGTTCTTTATCGCGATTAACATGGTCGACAATCGCTCTATTATAATTGTAGTCGAAGAAAAAATAAAACTGAGCGTCTGCAGAAATGCCTAAAAGACAGAACGATGCGGCATATAGTAATTGTTTTAGATTCACAATAGCTCGAACGAAATTCAGTTCAAGATAGTGTCTAAAACGAAAAAGGCCGACAAACTGCCAGCCTTTTCTACTAAGTGATTTTTTTTAAATCTCTCTGTTCAAATCCCATTGCTCTAAATAGTCAGCAACGCGACGAACGAACATACCACCCAATGCGCCATCAACAACGCGGTGATCGTAAGAGTGAGAGAGGTACATAAAGTGACGGATACCAATCATATCACCTTGTGGTGTTTCGATAACAGCTGGTTTTTTCTTAATAGCACCCACTGCAAGGATGGCCACTTGAGGCTGATTGATAATTGGTGTACCCATAACGTTTCCGAAACCACCCACGTTGGTGAGGGTATAGGTTCCTCCTTGAATATCGTCAGGGCTCAATTTATTGTTTCTCGCCTTATTTGCGAGTTCATTAACTTCTTTCGTTAAACCAACAAGGTTCTTGCGGTCTGCATTTTTAATAACCGGTACAATGAGGTTTCCACTAGGTAAGGCAGTAGCCATTCCCACATTGATGTCTTTTCTTTTAATGATTTTATCGCCGTCAACAGAAATATTGATCATTGGGAAATCTTTGATTGCCTTGGTAACGGCCTCAATAAATATCGGAGTAAAGGTGATTTTTTCGCCTTCACGTTTTTGGAATTCACCTTTTACACGGTCTCTCCAAAGCACGAGGTTTGTAACATCGGCTTCAACAAAAGAGGTCACGTGCGGAGAAACATGCTTCGACATTACCATATGGTCGGCAATGATTTTGCGCATGCGGTCCATTTCAATTACCTCATCA
>JALRIQ010000251.1 GCA_023277325.1 Bacteroidia bacterium
ATCAACTTATTCAAAGTGATGAAGAATTCGTACCCACTTTTAAGAATCTCGAGCTGGACCCCTCCGTAAAAAAGGTGCGGAAGCTAGCGCCGAAGAAAACGAAGAAGAGAGCATCTCCAAAGAAGAAAGACTTGTCGAGCGTGCTTATACACTTGGAATCCGCTTCAGAGCGCGCATGCAAGAGTTGGTGGAGAAGTATGAAATTGTTGAGCTTGTTCGAGGAAAAGGACTACTCAATGCTATCGTTATCAATCCTTTCGGCGACGGTAAAACTGCAAAAGACGTGTGCCTGGCCTTGCTGGGAAATGGTTTGCTCGCCAAACAAACCCACGATCATATCATCCGATTTGCTCCTCCATTGGTAATTACAGAAGAGCAAATTGATGCTTGCTGCGCTATCATCGATTCGACCCTCGAATCTTTGGTTGCCAATTCCTAGTCGGCTGCTTAGAATTTCATGTATATTCGTTTATCTGCCATGCAGCGCAAAAGGCTCGGCTTCTGCCGATACGTATCTCGAGGATTTTGATTTTTGTTTCGCTGGCTATCGGAACACAATGGCGCTATGGCCTTTAAATGGATAGCGCGTTAATGTCGAATTATTTAATTTTTTCCTTGAGCAGCTGAAGTGTTTTTTGCTTTTTCGGATCGCGATTTTTACGCGCAAACTCGGTAAAATAGCTGTGGCTTTCCATAAAGCGAATTTGCTTGATCTCGAATTCTTCCGGATGGTTGACCATTTGATAAGCCTTCCATTCGGCAAATAGCGACATACTAATGCTTTCGAAGTCTTCTTTGCCCAGGTAGTCTAAATCGCAATCACACAGTATTTCTTCCAAATGGGATTGGGGTATTTGTGAAACTTTAGTCGCCAAAATCATGTTGGCCACAATTTCTATCTCTTCATGAGTATAGCCAAAGTCGCCCAAGGTGGCACGTGCAATTTTTACCCTATTCTCTTCATGATTTTGATCGGCAATAGAAAAACCACAATCATGTAAAACGGCACCGGTTTTTGGGAGAATTTGATCGCGTTCTTTGTCAATTTTCTCCTCGACAAGGTAAATTTCTAATGCGGCAAGCACATCACGGGTATGGTGAAGGCCATGGTAACTGAGGTGTTCAGGAAGTGATTCCCCGAGAAACTGAAATATGGATTCCTTAAGGCTGTTGTAATCCATTGTTTGATTTGTTCGGTTTTAGCAAAATAAACTCAGTTATTTTCTGATGCTTGGTAGGTAAAGCCTCAGCAAGGCCTATTGCAAATCAGCACCATTCACAATGGTATTTACACAGAAAAAAGAAACAATACTGGAAAATCTTAATTAATGTCCTTTAATCATCACTTTATCAATCCACTCTGAACCAAAGGCATAGGGTATCCATGCCAGGGAAGGGATCTTTTTCGTGATAATTAAATTCGCAAACTTTCCTTTGCTTACTGTGCCCAGTTCTTTTTCAAGCCCCATGGCATAGGCGGCATTGAGGGTTAAGGCATTAAAGGCTTCTTCAGGGAGCAGCTTCATTTGGATACAGGCCAAACTTAGTACAAAACTGAGTTTGCCACTGGGAGCTGAGCCCGGGTTATAATCGCTGGCCAAGGCAAGAGGAAGACCGGCGTCGATAATTGCGCGGCCTGGGGTATAGGGCATGCGCAGGTAAAAGGAACAATTGGGCAGGGCCACTGGCATAGTGCTGGAATTTCTCAAGACTTCAATTTCTGCCTCTCCCATATGCTCGAGATGATCTACACTTAGGGCACTCGTTTTAACAGCTACCTGAACTCCTCCAGACACGGCCAACTGGTTGCCATGCACTTTAGGAACCAATCCAATCTTTTTTCCGGCCTCAATAATTTGCTCGGCTTCTTCAGGAGTGAAAAATCCCTGTTCGCAGAAAACATCAATAAAATCGGCAAGGCCTTCTTTCTTTATAGCCGGCAACATTTCATCCATAATTAATCGGATATATCCTTCCCGGTCGTTTTTGTAGGCCTTTGGAAAAGTATGTGCCCCAAGGAAAGTAGCCTTAACAGGAATTGGTGCAATATTTTTAAGTCGTTTGATGACCCGCAACATCTTCAGCTCATCTTCCACGCTTAATCCATAGCCGCTTTTTATCTCGATGGCACCGGTTCCATTTGCAATGACTTCCTGCAAGCGTTCGAGTGCCATTTTATAGAGCTCTTTCTCAGACATGTCATGGAGTTTTTCTGCCGAATTTAGAATTCCTCCACCAGCAGCAGCAATTTCCTCATACGTCTTGCCCTGAATTTTCATTACAAACTCTTCTTCACGGCTTGCGGGAAAAACCAGATGCGTATGCGAATCTACAAAGGCAGGCATCACAATTTTTCCTGTGGCATCGATAATTCTATCGCTGTCGTGGGCCGGATGTTGCCCATTGTCTTCAGGCATGCGCCCATAAGATTCTATCCGTTGATCACGAATAAGAACCCAAGCGTTTTCTATATAGGGGAAGTCGCTCATTTCTTTTCCTTGACGGAAAGATTTCTGCGCTTCGTCGATGCCATACAGGCGATGAATATTTCGAATTAAGGTAAGCATGATGCTTTGCAAAAATGCTCAAATAGCGCAGGGAATCAAAATGATTATAGGTAAATTCGAATTATGACGACAGCAGAACGATTGCAGAAGAAATTTACCCATGGCAAAGATGTATTTGTAGCCAATACGGCAACCGTAATTGGGGATGTAGAGATGGGGGATTCTTGCTCGGTATGGTTTGGCGCTGTAATACGCGGCGACTCCGATATCATTCGTATTGGACACCGCAGTAACATTCAAGACAATGCCGTGATACATTGCGATCCGGGTGCACCTGCCATCATCGGCGACGATTGTGTGATCGGCCATTTAGCCATCGTGCATGGTGCTCAGCTGGGAAATAGTGTATTAGTAGGAATGAACGCCACGGTCCTGAATAATGCAAAAGTTGGTAATAATGTAATCATCGGTGCCAATGCACTGGTAACCGGTGGTATGGAAATTCCAGATAATTCGTTGGTGCTGGGAAGTCCTGCAAAAGTCGTCAAAACCTTAAGTCCGGAGCAAATTCAGGGAATCAAAGAAAATGCGGCAGTATACGTAGAAAAAGCGCAGGCCTACCTGCATATGTAAGCTCAATCAATCAGAGTCAGCACATCTTCTGGCGGTCTTCCAATAATGGCCTTATTGCCATTGATGAATATGGGACGTTCAATCAGAATCGGGTTTTCTACCATGGCTTCAATCCAGGCTTCATCGCTCAGATTTTTGCCTTTGTAGTTTTCTTTGAAGATACGCTCACCTTTGCGAATTAAGTCGATTGGTGCAATCCCCAGTTTTTTAATGATTGTTGTAAGCTCGGCCTTGGAAGGTGGATTTTTTAAGTATTCGACAACTTGCGGCTCTATGCCTTTTTCCTTTAAAATGGCCAATGCATTTCGGCTTTTTCCGCAACGGGGATTATGATAAAACTCCATGCAGCAAGTTTCCTCATTTGAAGTCACATTTACAAAAACGGGAAAAAGTGTATGAAAAACTATACCGCCTAATTTCTCGTAGATGTGAATAGGGGATAACTCAGGTGAAGCAACGAATTGCGGTATGCTAGTTGTCTATATATTTGAAACGATGCAAAACAGCATATTACATATCATTGGGTCAGTTGCTCCGAAAAGGGAGGATGCGAAGAAATCCAAAGAACGCACTTTGGAAAAACCGCACCGTGTTTCCTTAACACCGGAGAATGATCCACGGCAAAAGCCTGCCAAAGATTAGGAGGCCTTCTTATCAGATGATTTGTACTTCATCAGTACCTGATACAATTCATCTGGCCGAAATGGTTTGGAGATAAAGTTATTGATGCCAACCATCAGTGTTTTCTCTTTTTTCTCTGAGAGTGCAGATGCCGTTAGGGCAATAATAGGCACCTCCTGATTCAAGGTTCTGCTTTGTTTGGTGGCTTCGCATCGATGTAATACGGTCATTTGAATGTCCATGAGAAAATAGTCGTACTCTCCCGTTTTGGCTTTCTCAACACCAATTTGTCCGTTCTCGGCAACCTCACTCAGTTCGCCCCATTTTTTCAAGAAGTTCGGTTTTAAAAACTTGATGTTTGCGGGTGTGGGCTTGTATCTTTTGTGCATCGCGATTGCCTCGTCGGGACAGAGTTTTACTCACTATTTTTCAGCGTTGATCTTATTGGGACTTGGCCGAAATTTCCTGTTTATTGGTGGCAAAGTATTGCTTTCGTAGACATATAGTTAGAGCGAGCGGTTTAAGTTACAGGCAATAAACGACTTCAGTGTTTTGGGCATGCAATCAACAGCAGCCCGCTGCGCGGGGTGGGTCGTTTATACCTTGGGTTGGCAAATGCTTCTGATTACTGTCTTGCCATTAATAGCCTTTCAACTCTTTCTGCTTATTCGAACGAAGTTTTAAGTCACGGGCCTTGTGAATGATTCGTTTTTCGATTCACGGTAATTCAGTTTCGCTCAAATGCCTTTGAAGGTTTAAAATTCTTGCTTGAAATAGGGATAGGGGAGTTCGCTTTTCTCTGCATATTTAAACTCCGACTTTTCTTCACCGGTATACCAATTTAACCAACCCCAATAGCCGTCTTTTTTAACGGCGAGATAGGTTGTGCCGTTTTCAATGCTGAAGCGCTGGTAGTCGTCGTAGAGGCATTCTACTGTTTGTTTGGCATCATCGCCATACGACCATTTAGAAAGGTAAATTCCTGCTTTCCCACCGAGGTAAACCACAGTAAAGCTCCCATTAAAAGGAATAAAGCGAAGACTATCGTAGTATGCTGGGATGAGCACTTCGACCTCTGTGCCCGAATAGGTGTATTGGTAGAGCCCCCATTTTTTGGTTTTTTCGTTGCGGGCTTTAAATGCGCCATCTCCATTTCCGTGGTCTATTTCGAGGAGGTCGGCTTTTAATTTTTTCTTGATTTTTTCTACAGGAAAGTCTTGCGCAAATAAAGATGCTGAGCAGAAAAGGAGGCTGAGGAAAAACATGGAACGTTTCATAAGGCTGTGTTTTAAACTCGATACCTTAAGAACGGTGAAGGTAAATGCAGAAGTATGCTTGGCTCCGTCAGATTAGACGGCAATCCACTTAAATTCTACTTGCCTTTCGGGAATAGCAATCCTTTCGGCAATGCGTGTTAATCGTTGAGGCAGTGCTACCACAAAATCGCGAGCGCGTTCTGCAGATTCATTCAGGCCGCGAATATTTTCGATGTCCCATTCCACAAGAAGATCTTTCAGAATTTCAATATAATCTTGGGTAGTGTAAACCATGGCCCGTTGCGCGGCATTTGAAAATTCTTCGAAAAGGTCACCCAATTTGCCCCCACTTTGGCGAAGAAGATGGGCTGGCATAACAATTTTCTTCTTCATCATGTCTTCAAAAGCCAGCATCATTTCGCTTGGGTCGATTTCGAAGATATTTTTCACAAATTCAGAATAGGCAGAGGCATGACGGGCCTCATCGGCGGCAATCACACCGCAGATTTTTGCCAAGCGCAGGTTTCCTGTTTTTTTAGATAGACTCGCTACCCGACGGTGGGATATGTTCGTAGCCAGTTCCTGAAAACTGGTATAGACGAAGTTTTTATAGGGGTCTGCTCCAGTTTGAATATCAAATCCATCGGAAATAAGGTATTGCGTGGAAATTTGCATGTCGCGCATATTCACGCGACCGGAGAGGTAAAGGTATTGGTTTAATAGGTCGCCATGTCGGTTTTCTTCTGCCGTCCAGGAACGCACCCATTGGGTCCAGCCCAATCTATTTTCCTGGTCGACGCCCTGTAATCCCATTAACCAGGATTCGTAAGTAGGCAATGCCTCTTCGGTAATGGTATCGCCAACAAGCACAGTGAAGAGATCGTAATCCATTTCACGACAAAGTGCCTGAATTTCCTGTACTTCATCAAAGAACTTGGGGTCTTTTGAATCGGGCAGAAGTTCAGCAGGTTGCCAGTTTTTTTCAATGGGGCGGAGAAATTGCTCCAACCATTTGTTCATTGATTTTTCAAGCGTTTGCATTACTTCGATACGCGTTTGATTCAATTTCATGTGCTCTTTTTATAATTTTCAGGAGTTTAGAAATCGCTGATTCACCAGCATTTCCATGCCCTTCCAAGGACTGCCGCGAAGGTAGGTTATATTGTTCGCGGTTTTTAATTTCCCCAAGGTTTCTTAGTGATTATTTAAAGAAGATAGGGCTTTCAAAGCGTTACATTTCTCCTCACCCCTCATCGCTGTCGTCCACGGACTGTCGACCCTTGACTTTTTGCCCTTCCCAATCTTGAGATAAACGCTAACCGTTACGGGCAAAAAAAAGGCGCCAGTTGGAACCAGCGCCTCGGGCAAAAAAATGCAAACTTATAAGGGGAGACACAAAGATGAAAATGACAAGCTTGCGGTCTCTCGTGGTTTTCTGTGATTTTTCCTTGTCAAATTGGCAGCAAAGTTTGGCTGGCATGTTTGCTGATACCCTAATGAAAAATTCAATCACGCATATGACGACACAAAAAGGTTCAATTCAGGTAAACACGGAAAACATATTTCCCATCATTAAAAAATTCCTGTATTCAGACCACGAGATCTTTTTACGTGAGCTGATCTCAAACGCTACAGATGCCACCACCAAATTGAAACACTTTTCTTCCATTGGTGAGTTCAAAGGAGAGTTGGGCGATTTGCGTATCGAGGTGAAAATCGACAGCAAGAAAAAAACACTCAGCATCATCGATCGCGGAGTGGGTATGACTGCCGAAGAAATTGAAAAATACATCAATCAAATTGCGTTCTCCGGAGCCGAGGAGTTTGTAGAAAAATACAAAACTGCTGGAGAGGCTGGTATGATCGGACATTTTGGTCTTGGATTCTATTCTGCCTTTATGGTGGCCAAAAAGGTGGAGATCAATACCCTTTCTTTTAGAGATGGAGCTGTTGCTGCCAAATGGACCTGCGACGGTTCAACAGAATTCAGTATCTCGAGCTCGAAAAAAGCAGAACGCGGAACAGAAATCATCCTGCATATCGATGATGAAAACCAGGAGTTCTTGGAAGAAAGCCGCATAAAAGGACTTCTTAATAAGTATTGCCGCTTCCTGCCAATTCCTATTCAGTTTGGTACAAAAACCGAGTGGGTTGACGATACCGAAAAGAAAAAAGAGGATGGCACTTTTGAGAAAAAATCGATTGAAGTCGACAATATCGTCAACGATGTTGCTCCACTTTGGAAAAAAGGGCCGAGTGAATTGAAGGATGAAGATTATACCTCTTTCTACCAGACCCTTTACCCAATGTCTGAAGCACCATTGTTCTGGATTCACCTAAACGTAGA
>JALRIQ010000252.1 GCA_023277325.1 Bacteroidia bacterium
TTTTACATCCTTTGGGTGCGCATCCTCCACTTGTTCCACATGAACTGCATCCCATATTTTGTTGTCTTACTTCTTGTATTACTTGGCTCTCGAAGATGCCAATATATTTTTAAATAGCAAAGATATTTGAAACAGGGCAATCTTGGCATTGGCATTTCGCTCGATATAATACGCATATTCACTGAGTGTTGCCGTCATTTTCTCCAGCATGGAATCATCCACCAATTGAGAAAACTTTTCTGCAAAATCGCGTTCTGCCCCGCGTATCTTCACTAACTCTGTAGCTCCATTTCTCACCAATACCACTTCACGCAGCAACTTAATACCGTATTCCAGGAGCTGTTTTTGGTTTTCCCGCCCTAGCTGAGCGGTGCTTTCCGACCATTTTAGCATTTCTGCAATCTTCACATAATAACAGGCCAATAACCAGGAGCGAAACGAGGTAAAAAATGAGGTGTCTTCTGCAGCACTTAATTCGATGGCTCGATTCAGACTTCCTTCACTTAAAAAGGCAATCACATCGGCTTGTTCGCCTTGCGCCAGGTGCTGTGACTCCAAATAAAGCTTACTGGCCTCATCGCTGAATCGTGGAACCTTAACCAATTGAACGCGCGACCGTATGGTTCCTATAATCTCGTCTTGATCTTCAGCTACCAGAATAAAAATGGTTTTCTCTGGCGGCTCTTCTATCATCTTAAGCAGGGTATTTCCTTCTTTACCCAAAAACTCAGGCATCCATAAAATGATAAATTTGTATTCCGACTCAAAGCTTTTCAGACTAAGTCGCTTTATGATATCGCGGCATTCATCTACCGTAATATTTCCCTGTTTGTTCTCATTATCAAGCAGCTTCAGCCAATCAAAAACATTCAGGTAAGGATTCGATTCCAGCGCTGGTCTCCACTTATCCATAAACATGGATGAAAGCGCCTTGGCTCCCACTGTTGGGAAGGTAAAATGCAAGTCGGGATGAATAAGTTTGCTGATTTTATGGCAAGAACCACAAATCCCGCAAGAGTCTTCATCATTTCTATTCTCGCAAGACAGGTATTGCGCATAGGCCCAGGCCAGTGCCAATTTTCCAGAACCCTCCGGTCCTAAAAACATCTGGGCATGAGGAATCCTTCCGCTTTGGGCATTTTGTTTCAGCCTTGCTTTTGTTTCCTCTAATCCCGGAATGTCCCTGAATTGCATGGCGCAAATATAGGAGCTATGGGGCTATGCGCTTAGTCTCGAAGCAACTATTTACACACATTATTTGGAGTAAAATCATTTGGTCAACTACTGCACCGTGATATCAAACGGCAAACGCATTTGAATTCCTTTCATTTGCATGGCCTGCTTGTACTGCTTGAATAAAACATACTCAGCACCGAGTTCTTCCTTCATGAGCTCTTCTGTAATGCTGGCCTTTTTGGCGCTCAATAAGAAATCAAATGGACTCTCTTTTTTTGGATAATTCACCACGCGGTATTCTTCCATACCAGTACGTTCGATTGCCAATTCCATAGCTAAATTTACACCGCCAAGTACATCGACCAAGCCAATGTTTTTCGCGTCAGCCCCTGTCCATACACGTCCTTCGGCGATGGTATCCATAGCAGTCAATGCAATATGTCTGTGTCTGGAAACTATTCCTGTAAAGGCACTGTAAGTTTCTTCGATATAGGTTTGAATGATTTCCCTTTCTGCCGGAGTCATTTCACGGTCAACCCGTCCCAAATCAGAGAACTGACCTGTTTTAACACCGTCGGAATAGATCCCCATTTTATCATTCAACAAACCTTTCATATTCGGAATCAATCCAAATACACCGATTGAACCCGTAATGGTATTCGGATGTGCCACGATAGTATCAGCCATTGCAGCGATATAATAGCCACCGCTTGCTGCCACATCGCCCATAGAAACAATAATCGGCATCTTCTCCTTTACTAAAAGAAGCTCTCTATAGATGAGATCAGACGCCAAAGCACTTCCTCCTGGTGAATTGATGCGGAGCACCAAAGCTTTGATTTTATTGTCTTTTCTGATTTCACGCAATGCTTCCAACATCTGATCAGAACTCAACACATCGTCGCCTTTGCCTGATTCCTGAATAGTACCGTTGGCATAAAGCACGGCGATTTTATCTTTTCCAATATTCTTTTTAACGGGATTTGCTCCGAGATATTCACCCATGGTGAGGAAAGGCAATTCAGCTTCTTCATCCAATTGAAGACGTTTTCTCAAGCTGGCAAACACTTCATCTTCATAAGAGAGCGCATCGACCATTCCCATGGATTTTGCATCTTGAACACTGCGCACCAACATGCCATCCGAAATAGCACGAAGTTTCTCCTTTTCGATTTTCCGGCTTTTTGCCACATCCTCTAAATAGGTATCAAACAGGGAATTCACATATCGCTCCACTTGCAAACGGTTAGGCGCACTCATTTCATTGAGCAAGTAAGGTTCAACAGCCGATTTAAAGGTACCGTGTTTAAAAACCTGGAACTCCACCCCTAGTTTATCGAGTGCCTCTTTATAGAACCACACATCAGCATACAATCCGTTAAATATCAATCCACCAGAAGGATTCAAATGGACCTCATCAGCTGTGGACGCCAGGTAATAACCCCCTTCTGCCATCATGGTCGAATAGGCCACAATAAACTTCCCAGAATCGTGGAAGGAAGTGAGTGCAGCATGAATTTCTTTGATGGTAGAATATCCCGCCATAAAGCTTGGATCGAGCTCCAGGTATAATCCTTTTACGCGATCATCGCTGGAAGCTTGTTTTAATGTGCTAAGAATTTCGGCAAGTCCTTGTTGCGACTTGATTTCTAAGGTATTGAAATCGAAGTTACTGAGGTCTTGAACGGAACGTTCTTTAATGCCCATTCCTGGTTTAAAATGCAGAATGGTGGCGGCTTCAATTTTTACTTTTTCGTCTTCCTCCATGCCGCTGGCGATGGAAGCAATAATGCCAATACCAATTAGAACGACGAGAAATGAGCCAAAAATAAATCCCAGAGAGGAGGCAAAGAAAATCTTAAAAAACTGTTTCATATGGTGTGTCCGCTTAACGGATCACCAAGTGGCGCTGAATCACCCGGCGACCCTGAGTCATGCGCACAAAATAAACTCCAGCAACTGAATTGGGGAGTGATATTTCGTTTAACGGCTGATTTAGCACGGCAGACATCACCTGAACACCCTGCGGGTTAAAAACCTCAAGCGCGATGTCTTCGCCATTTTTATTTGCTATGAAAAAGCTTCCAGTAGAGGGGTTGGGGTAAAGCAGTAGTCCGCTATTATCCTGGCCCAACCCCACATTAAAAAACGTGATATCGACAGGTAGTGCTTTCTGATATCCTGCAATGGCACTGCTTTTAATTATGAGACTATCCTTCTCAGCGCTTGCTGCGTTCCGAACAACAGAAATGGTGATTTGCTCACTTTTATTTACCGGTACATTAAAGAGACTGCTCGAAAAATTAACTGCACTGCCCCCTTTCATGGATAAGGCAATCGGCAAAACGGTATTCCCAGTATTGGTAATGCACAACTGATAGAAACTTGTATCACCATTAGTACCAGAAAAGCGTAAGTGTGTTTGATCCGGGACATTGATTTCAAAACTGCGTTGAATAGGCGCTATTGAGTTCTGACCGAGAAAATGAATACGTTCCAAGAATTCAGGATGGTCGATGAAGGGATTTCTGTTTTTCTGGAGTTTAAAGATGGCTTCGTTACGCAGACTATCTTTTTCCGTTGGAGGAAATTGTACCGCCCACTGACGCATCAACACTTCCTGGGTAAGGATATTGCCCTGTGCATCGCTTACCAGGTCGTTCATAAAATTCCCGTCATTTTTGTAGCGTGCCAGATAATACAGCATGGCTCTGGCAGTTTGTCCTTTTTGCGCATCGCGAGGTTCAAAAAATCCATTTCCATACTTTGCTCCTCCATCCGTCCAGCTTGGTGAAGCCACCATCGAAAACGGATTATTGCTCCGGCGAGAGTTAACTCCGGCATCTACAACAAAAAGGTGGAACATATCGGATACCATGGGCTCTGCGCTTCCGAATTTACTTTGTGGATAGGTATGCTCGGTATTGACGTTTCCCGTGTTTTGGGCGTCGGTACGGCTTACATAACCCTCCACCTTTCTGCCGATATAAGCGGTATATAAGGTATTGACACTTGCTCCTCCTCCATTGGTCTTTTCATTATCGATGCTCATAAAGATCCAATCGCGGGCCGTATTATAACCGAGGGAAGTATAGTTTTTCGCCAGCTGTGTTTTTAAAGCTGACTTAAGTGCCTCTTCATGCAGGTTAAATGTGGTTGAATAATAGGTTCCTGGATAGGTACCTGTCGCATATAAATCGATATTCCATGCTCCTTGATCCTTAATCACAATCACCGCCTGGCCTTCGTATTCCATGTTATGGCGGGGAATAAACGACAACCAAACTTGGGCGCTATCCATCGCTCCTATTGCAAAGCTTGTATCGCCCATCAGCGAAAAATCCCATCCATACACATTAACATCTTCCACCTGAATGGAGAAGTTCTTTTGGTTATACAGCCAAACAGCAGCACTGTCTTTTTCCCATTTGGTATGGGTGCCAAAATTGAGGCTGTCGGCGCTGATGGTTTTGTTTTGAGCCTGCGCAAATGCTGAAATCTGGAAGAGAAGAATTCCAGAAAGAAGGAGACGTGTAAAATTCATTGTCACAAAAATACTGCGCTTCGCCCGAAGAAATGTTAATTTTGACACAAATTTCATTGATGCAATTAACAGCCCTTACTGCCGTATCTCCTATCGACGGACGTTACCGTCGCATAACCGCTTCTTTGGCTCCATATTATTCAGAATTTGGATTAATTCGCTACCGCGTTCATGTGGAAATCGAATACCTCATTTGGTTGAGCGAAATTCCATTGCCACAACTAGAAGGCAAAATCAGCAAAGAGAATAAGGTAAAACTGCGCACTATTGTGAGCAATTTCTCTGAGGCCGACGCACAAGAAATTAAGGATACCGAAAAGGTGACCAACCATGACGTAAAAGCTGTTGAATACTTCGTAAAAAACCGCCTTGAAGGTCTCGGACTTTCCGCTATTCAGGAGTTTGTTCATTTCGGCTTAACCTCACAGGACATCAATAATACGAGTGTTCCTTTATCCCTTAAAGAAGGATTGGAGAACGAAATTCTACCTGCTATTGAAGCTATTATTGCTCAGATTAGAAACTTTGCCGAAGCATGGAAAAGTGTACCCATGTTGGCCAAGACTCACGGACAACCTGCCTCTCCTACCCGTTTGGGCAAAGAGATGATGGTATTTGTTGAGCGCTTGGAAGTGCAAGTAGCGCAATTGAAATCTGTTCCTTTCTCCGCCAAGTTTGGAGGAGCAACTGGAAACTTCAATGCGCACCATGTGGCCTATCCATCCTATGATTGGGTAAAGCTTGCCAATGAATTTGTTAACGAACGCCTGGGATTAAGCCGCTCGCAGTATACCACCCAAATTGAGCATTACGATAACCTCGGTGCTTTGTTTCATGCCTTGGAGCGTATCAATACCATTCTTATCGACTTTGCCCGCGATTTCTGGACCTATATCTCTATGGATTATTTCAAGCAAAAGTTGAAAGAAGGAGAAGTAGGATCATCAGCCATGCCGCATAAAGTGAATCCAATCGACTTTGAAAATGCGGAAGGAAATATGGGAATTGCCAACGCGTTATACAGCTATTTGGCAGCGAAACTCCCTATCTCTCGCCTTCAACGCGATTTAACGGATTCAACAGTGCTGAGAAATGTTGGGGTTCCCGTGGGACATAGCATGATTGCCTATGCGTCCCTACAAAAAGGAATGGGCAAACTCATCCTCAATGAACCAGCCCTGAAAAAGGATCTTGATGCCAACTGGGCCGTGGTAGCCGAAGCCATTCAAACCATTTTACGTCGCGAAGGCTATGAAAAACCATACGAAGCCCTAAAAGCGCTTACCCGCACCAATGACGGAATTACCGAAAACTCCATCCATGCCTTTATTCAAACATTGAATGTGAGTGATGACGTAAAAGCGGAGTTGATGGCGATTAGTCCGTATTCGTATACGGGGGTGTAACGGACGATAGTCCATGGACCATAGACCATGGATACTCGGATTAGTGGACCTTCGGCGATGACGTGATAAGGAGATGAGGAGAATTGAT
>JALRIQ010000253.1 GCA_023277325.1 Bacteroidia bacterium
GTTCTGCGGTTTAATCCGGAATTAGGCTTTGACTGTGGTTATGAATCTTCCGCTGCGCAACCTACACCGGTGCCAGAAGTATCTGGGGCAAGTTATCCGGCCGGTTCTTTGAGTCTGAAGGTAACCGACTATCCATTTCAACTGGAGGCTGCTGGAACATATAAACCTCAATGCACTGCCTGCGGAAGCGCCCTTTACGAGGCTTTATTCGACACCACCTTATGTTTGGATGAGATGGAGTTTATCCTTGATTCAAAAAATTCGGGCGCAAAATATTTGTGGTCGGATGGAAGTGCCGGGCAAACTCTTCGTATTACGCAGTCGGGAAAGTATTGGGTGCGTCTGAGCAATGACTGCGACACACTCCGTGATTCCTTGGAAATTGTGCTAATTCAAAGGCCAAAGGTTAAGTTGAGTTTTAATCCGGAAGACCCTATGCCTGGCGAGCCGATACAAATTCTTGGAACGCCGGATACCTTCAGTGTGATGAATTGGTATCGGATGGATACGGTATTCAGACAAGGGGCAAGTTTTTCTTGGAGCAGTGAACAGAATGGCGTCTACCAATTCATTTGGGAAGTCTACGATGACCCGGGCTGTCGCGCGCGAGATTCCATATCCATAAAAACCTCCCTGGTTGACTATTATTTTCCAACGGCATTTAGTCCGAATGGCAATAACCTCAATGAAACCTGGGGACCTATTGGTACTGGCATAGAAACCTATACGGCACGCATTTTCAATCGCTGGGGGCAGCTTGTGTTCGAAGGCGAAAATCGAAAATGGGACGGAACCTTTAAAGGGAAGGCCATGACTTCAGGCTTATTCAGCTATGTCGTCGAATTAATTGATAGCGATGGTATCCGTCATGAGCATCGAGGAACCATCACTTTAGTGCATTAGTGCTCTAATTTTAGTTCCCAGTCCCAAGCGGAACGGAACATATCCTCTAGACCTAATTCGGCCTTCCATCCAAGCTTTTCACTTGCAGCACTGGTATCGGCATAAACCGCTTCCACATCACCCGCTCTGCGGTCGACAATCTGGTAAGGGACTGCTTTTCCTGTTGCCTTTTCAAAAGCTTGCACCATGTCTAATACCGAATAGCCAATACCTGTTCCGATATTATATACTTCGTATTGCTTTTCTTGTTTCTTGCTTAGCTGTCTTTCAATTGCTGCGATATGGGCTTTGGCCAAATCGACTACATGCAAATAATCGCGAATGCAGGTTCCATCGTGTGTAGCGTAGTCGCCACCAAAAATGTTCAAATGCGGACGAATTCCTCGTGCAGTTTGGGTAAGGTAAGGAATAAGGTGTGTAGGAATTCCATGGGGTTCTTCGCCAATTTCAGCCGATGCATGATTTCCGATTGGATTAAAATAACGAAGGGAAATAACATCGATATCCGTCGCCTTGCTGGTATCACGAAGGATGTCTTCGCACATTTTTTTTGTATTTCCGTATGGAGAAACAGCCTCTTTGATCGGGGCAAACTCGGTTACCGGAAGACTATCAGGGTTACCATAAACTGTGCAGGAAGAAGAGAATACAATTGGCTTCACCTTAAACTCCTTCATGCAATCGAGCAGATTCAGGGTAGAAACGATATTGTTTCTGTAGTAGAATAATGGATTTTCAACAGATTCGCCCACTTGCAATACTGCCGCAAAATGGATAACCGCTGCGATATCCGGATGTGCTTGAAAAAGACTGCGCATGGCCGCCCCATCACACATTTCTACCTGCACAAACTCCGGACGAACACCCGTAATTTTTTGAATTTGGTCCAAGCGTTCTATTTTAGAATTGGAAAGATTATCAATCAAAAGCGGTTGGTAGCCTTTTGAAATCAGTTCAATGGCTGTATGAGAGCCAATATATCCAGTGCCGCCTGTTACTAAAATCTTTTTCATTCTTCTATTTTCTGGACCTTTCCGTCCGCTAATTTATACTGCTCTTTGCTTTCATCACAAGTCGCGATGCCCTTCGCATTGAATTCGAGGCGGTGGCCATATTCACTCATCCACCCTAGCTGACGGGCTGGATTTCCAACCAATAGGGCATAATCGGGCACGTCTTTGGTTACAACTGCGCCTGCTCCGATAAAGGCATATTTCCCTATATCATGTCCGCAAACAATAGTGGCATTTGCGCCGATACTAGCTCCTTTCCCCACATGGGTTTTGGCATATTGACCTCTGCGGTTCACGCCACTTCTAGGGTTGGTCACATTGGTAAATACACATGATGGTCCAAGGAAGACATCATCGTCGCAAGTCACGCCCGTGTAGATGGATACATTGTTTTGCACCTTCACATTATTCCCGAGAACAACTTCTGGGGAAATCACCACATTCTGCCCCAGATTGCAGTTTTCACCAAGCACACAATTGGGCATAACATGACTGAAATGCCAAATTTTGGTGCCATCACCAATTTGGCATCCTTCATCAATAACTGCGGTTTCGTGTGCGAAATAACTCATTCTACAATTGTGATTTGTGATTTGTGATTTGTGATTTGCGAATTATGAATTGTGAATTGTGATTTTTAATTTCTCCTCATCTCCTCATCTCCTCATCTCCTCACCGCGTCAGCCGTAGACTTGTCGGTGAAGGTGAGACTACTCTTACAAAACCTAACGGAGCTTTATCCTCAATTAAATTCTCTACCGTGAGGGTCTTTGAATAATTCCGCTTCTGGTAGGCTTTTGAAATATTCGTAGGTGATTTTTAATCCTTCAGAACGTTCCATTTTAGGTTCCCAGCCGAGGATATCCTTAGCGCGGGTAATATCTGGTTTGCGTTGTTTTGGGTCGTCCTTTGGTAAAGGACGGTAAATCACTTTTTGGGTTGTACCGGTAAGTTTAATAATCTCTTCTGCAAACTCCTTGATGGTGATTTCTACCGGGTTACCGATATTAACCGGTTGGGCATAATCGCTCATGAGCAAGCGGTAGATTCCTTCAACCAAATCATCCACATAACAGAATGAGCGGGTTTGAGATCCATCACCAAACACGGTAAGGTCTTCACCACGGAGGGCTTGTCCGATAAATGCAGGCAAAGCACGGCCGTCGTTCAGACGCATTCTTGGTCCGTAGGTATTGAAGATGCGCACAATACGTGTTTCAACACCATGGTAAGTATGGTAGGCCATAGTCATGGCTTCCTGAAAACGTTTTGCTTCGTCATAAACCCCACGTGGACCGATTGGGTTCACATTTCCCCAATA
>JALRIQ010000254.1 GCA_023277325.1 Bacteroidia bacterium
CCATTGGAGGCCTTCGTGGCTTCCAGTTCTGATACGCTTTTTGCCGTCATCTATGCTTTTGAGGCGAGCATCAATTCGGGTAATAGAAACTTAAAAGTTCGTGCGCTATGCGATAATGAAAGCAAAGCGATTGTTCCGGGAACTTATGTTTCTGTTTCCCTTCAATTGGATGAAGTGAAGGAAGCGATTCTTGTTCCGACGGAAGCGGTAGTTCCTGAACTGAATGGGCAAAAAGTTTATTTGGTGAAAGACGGGGTGGTAAAGAGCCAACCAATAACAACGGGCTTGAGAAGAACAAGTGATATTCAAGTGGTGAGTGGCTTAAACCCTGGAGACAGCATTTTACTAACTGGAATTCTTCAGGCACGCGATGGCATGCCTGTGCAACCCGTTGAAACCACCAACTAGCTATGAATATTTCAACACTGAGTATTCAAAGGCCGGTGATGGCCACAGTCATAAATATTTTCATTGTACTCTTTGGAATAATTGGCTTCACCTATCTCGGAATTCGCGAATTCCCAAGTGTCGATCCACCAATTATTACGGTCACCACCAATTATTCAGGCGCCAACGCAGATGTAATTGAGTCTCAAATTACCGAACCGCTTGAAGAATCTATCAATGGTATTGCGGGGATTAAGGCACTTACCTCCATTAGCAGCGAAGGAAGAAGTAGCATCAGTGTCGAGTTTGAATTGGGAATTGACCTGGAAGCGGCTGCGAACGATGTACGCGATAAAGTTTCACGCTCAGTAAGAAACCTGCCTCCGGATGCGGATCCGCCGGTGGTAGTGAAGTCGGATGCCAATGCCGAAACAATTTTGTCTATTACTGTTCAAAGTGATAAACGCACCTTATTGGAATTAAGTGAAACCGGAAATAATGTGTTCAAAGAGCGCATGCAAACGATTCCGGGCGTGAGTGAAATTCGCATTTGGGGAGAAAAGAAATATGCCATGAAGCTGGAGATGGATCCAGCGAAACTCTCTGCTTACGGATTAAGCCCCTTGGATGTTCGGACCGCCCTCAATCAGCAGAATGTAGAGCTTCCTTCAGGCCGGGTAGAAGGATATTCCACCGAGTTAACCATTCGCACCTTTGGCCGCTTAAGTACCGAGGAGGAGTTTAATGAGCTGATTATTTCTGAAAAAGACGGGGTATTGGTTCGCTTTAAGGATATAGGAATTGCCCGTTTACTTCCGGAAAATGAACGCACCCTGCTTCGTGGTGATGGGGGAATCCCTATGATCGGTATTGCCATTACCCCGCAACCGGGAACCAATTATATTGAAATTGCCGATGCCGCCTATGCGCGGGTGGAGCAGATAAAAAAGGAACTTCCTACCGACTATAAAATTGGTGTAGCACTGGATACTACCCAATCGATTCGCAGCGCCATCACCGAGGTTCAGGAAACCATCCTCATTGCCTTTTTATTGGTGGTAATGGTTATTCTCGTTTTCCTACGGAATTGGCGAACCACTTTAATTCCAGTTATCGCGATTCCAATTTCTTTAATTGGAGGTTTCTTCATCATGTATTTATTGGGTTATTCGATCAATATCCTGACCCTCCTGGGACTTGTTCTGGCAACCGGTTTGGTGGTGGATGATGCGATTGTGGTGATGGAAAATATCTATGCTAAGGTGGAGAAGGGCATGCCTCCAATGCAGGCTGGGGTTGAAGGTTCCAAAGAAATTTTCTTTGCTGTTATCTCCACAACTATTACGCTGACAGCGGTATTTCTTCCGATTATTTTCTTGCAAGGATTAACGGGTAGGTTATTCAGGGAGTTTGGAATGGTAGTAGCCGGAACGGTTATCATCTCAACCATCGTTTCGCTGACCTTAACTCCAATGATGAGTTCCCGGATCTTGAAAAAGACCACTTCGCAGGCCAAATGGTTACTGTGGTCGGAATCAGTATTTGTGGGCCTCAATGAGCTGTACCGACGCAGTTTGAATGTGTTTATGCATTGGCCGAAAATTGCCTGGTTGATTGTGGCTGTTTCGGGAATCAGTATTTATTGGATTGGCTCTACCCTTCCATCCGAGCTTGCTCCAATGGAAGATAAGAGTCGTTTGCGCATTGTCGCCAGCGCGCCAGAAGGGGTTTCTTATGAATTGATGGACCGCTATGTTCAGGAGCTAGTGAGTCTAACGGATACCTTGCCAGAAAAGAAGTCGCTACTCAGCGTAACGTCACCTGGCTTTGGTTCTTCAATCAATATCAACTCAGGCTTTGTTCGCCTTACTTTAGTTGAACCATATCAACGAACCAAGACCCAACAAGAATTAGCTACTGAGATTGGAAAAATGCTCAGCCAATACAGCTTTGCAAGAACCTATGTGGTTCAGGATCAAACTATTGGAGGAGGGCGATTAAGTGGCTTGCCGCTGCAATTCGTATTAAAAGCGCCCAATTTTGAAGAACTCAAAGAGGTATTGCCAAAGTTTATGGATAGTGCCATGGCAACGGGTCAATTTGAGATTATGGATGTTAATCTCAAGTTCAACAAACCGGAGCTCAAGGTTTCTATCAATCGCGAAAAAGCAAGGTTGATGGGCGTATCAGTGCGCGATATTGCCGAAACCATGCAGCTTCTGTTTGGTCAGCAACGTTTTGGCTATTTCATTAAAGATGGAAAGCAATACCAGGTAATCGGTCAGGCATCCAGAAATAATAGAAATGAGCCTGCAGACCTTTCATCCATCTATGTAAAAAACAAGGACGGCAAACAAGTGCAGCTTTCGAATTTGGTAGACATGGAAACAGAAAGTAGTCCGCCTCAGTTACACCGGTATAACCGTTTTGTTTCTGCAACTGTTTCAGCACGACCTATAGAGGGCAAAACGTTGGGCGATGGGATTGAGGTAATGGAAGGGGTAGCAAAAGGGCTTTTGAATGAAAAGTTCAGTACGGATCTCACCGGTACTTCGAAAGAGTATAGAGACAGTTCAGGAAGTTTGCAGTTTGCCTTTTTACTGGCGTTGGTGCTTATTTACCTTGTATTGGCTGCCCAGTTTGAAAGCTTCCGCGACCCCTTAACTATCATGATTACCGTGCCATTGGCCTTGGCGGGTGCATTGATATCGCTGTGGTTATTCGGACAAACCCTCAATATCTTTAGTCAGATTGGTATCATCGTTTTGGTCGGTATCGTAACGAAAAACGGAATTCTGATTGTGGAGTTTGCCAACCAAAAGAAACAGGAGGGCATGACGAATAAAATGGCCGTGATGGAAGCCGCCGTTCAGCGTTTCCGCCCAATTTTAATGACCAGTATGGCCACCATTCTTGGAGCGCTGCCGATTGCATTGGCATTGGGTGGGGCAACAAGTCGAATCCCGATGGGAATTGCCATTATTGGCGGACTTATATTTTCATTGGGATTAACCTTATACGTTATTCCAGCTATCTTTTTATTTATCAGTTCTCGTCAATCGCGTTTGTCAGCGATGCAAAAATTGTCACATGAGAAAAAATAGTATTCTACTTCTTCTGGGGATATTCATTGCAAGCGCTGTAGATGCTCAGGTTTCTTTGAACCTGCGTCAGGTAGCGGATAGTGTTCTTATCCATAATTTTCAGATTCGTCTGGTTCGTATCGATGCGGATATAGCGAATGAACAAAATACGTTAGGAGCTGCTGGTTATTTCCCGAGAATTGGATTGAACGCTTCGCAAGAAAACAGTTCCGTCAATACACGTCAGGAATTTTTTAATGGAGATGTGCGCAAGGCGCAAGGCGCGTTGAATCAATCTGTGGCTGCGGGTGTTCGGCTCGACTGGACCTTATTCCAAGGTTTCTATGTACAAAGTATGCGCGAAGAACTTCAACTCAAGGAGGAGGCAGCAGCATTGCAAACCATTTTGGCTATTGAGTCTGAGCTTTATGAAAGTGCTCGCTTGTATTATGAAATCATAGCGAGAGAACAGTTGTTCGCTTCTCTTGATACAGCACTTCGATTCAGTCAGTTGCGCGTTGAATTGGAAAAAACGAAGCTCGCATTAGGAAAGGCAAATCGCCTGGATTATCTGCAAAGTCTTCTTGACCTGAACGCCGATAGTGCCCAATGGCTTCAAGAGAAAACGACGTTAATCAATCTTAAGACCCAGCTAAAACAACAAATGGGGGCTTCTCTGTCGCTTCAGTATACGGTCAATGATAGCTTTACCCAGAGTGAAATAATGCCCTATGAGACCTTTCGTGCTAACGGATTACTTCAGAATACCGAATTAAGAAACAATAAACTTCAGGAACTTTTGGCGATCAATGGCATTCGGAAGATGAAAAGCCAGCGTTACCCTAATCTGGGTTTGATTTCGGAATACAGTTTTGTGAGCTCCAGAAATGCTGTTGGAATTCTTAAATCCAATCAGAGCCTTGGTCCTTCAGTTGGTTTAGGCTTAAGCTATAATCTATTTAATGGTTCTCAGGTAAACCGGGATTTAGCCATTGCCAAATTAGAACGAGAACGTAGCTCGCTTCAACGAGAACGAGGAGAATATACCTTTGAAACCGAGTTGATGCAGGCTTATGAAGATTATTTGCTTCAGCATAAGTTGCTTGATTTTGAACGCAAAAATGTGGAGTTGGCCAGAGAAAACGTGAAATTGTCCCAGGTCCAGCTTAAGGCAGGCAGCATTAACGCGTTTCAGTTTCGGGATGTGCAGCAGGCCAGTCTTGAAGCTGAGGGTAGGTTTGCCAATGCCCGGTACAATTTGAAAAGAATCGAATTGGATTTAATGCGCTTAAGCGGCGGACTTGCCGCTTACGTTAACCAAAATTAAGGGTTTGCATACTGGGAACATAATTCTGGTATCTCACTAACCTCAAAAAATAAGCGAGCCTCTAAAATAGAGCAAGTTCTGTTAGCGCGAATAAACCCAGAACCTGAAATGCGGAGGTTTAACCAACTTGGCGAGTGGATTTCATGGGCGATGATACTTCCTGAGCCGCTAATCTCGGCGCGCATAAAGTTATCAAAACGACCGAAAGTCTCTATGCTTCCGCTTCCGCGAAGGGTGAGCCCGCTGAGGCGTGGCATATGAATAGTGACATGAGCTTTCGAATTGCGTTATTCAATATGATGTTCCACATCGATTACCAAGACATTTCCGACCACCCTGGTTTCAGTATAACCCATGATATTTTGATAGTCATTGACTTCCACGTAAAACACACTGTCTTGGAAAATGGTGATGTCGGCTGAGTGTTTGAGTTCGATAGCGTCGAATCCGCTTACCTAGCGAACTTTGGAAACGGATGACCCACTTCCCCTGTGGTATTCATGCTTGCTGCAGGCACTCAGGGTGAACAATTTAATGAGTCCGATGAAGAAGGCGTTTTTCGTTTTCATGCCCTTAAAACACCTTTGCAAATACATACTCTACCTCATAGTGAAAATTTTTTACGGTAGTGACATATTACATGTTCTTGTATATTTGAATATGAAGAAACTGCTACTATTTTTTGGCGCCATGTGCGTCGCGTTTGGAGCCTATGCTCAAAACCATTATTCGTTCAGCCAACGTTCGGCGAACTATACGGAGATGACCAATGGAACGCTTGTATCCCCAGCAGAATGGGATGACTTTGAAGTGACCATGGCGATGCCTTTTTCATTCAAATTTTTTGGAAGAACGGTTGACTCGATTACTATTTCCGATGATGGAACTTATTTCTGGCAAGATGGCGACGACTACCTGAGTCCACATGGTAATGACCCAATCAGCAGAGGAGCGGGCCAATCTCCTGTTACCTACCGCCTTGATGGTTCTGGCAATGATAGAATTCTAAAGGTTCAATGGCCGAATATCTCTTTTTATGATATTGCTGATTCTTTCCCGAATGATTTTGCCAACTACCAAGTTTGGTATTATGAAGGAAGTAATATCATCGAATTCCATATTGGTTCTTCCTTTATCAGCGAAGGAGCCCTTGCAGAAATCAATCTTATGCCTTTTATGAATGACTCTATCGGTGAAAAAGGAGTGGTAATTCAAGGTGACCCTGCTCAAGCAACGCCAAATTACGACTTGGCGAGTGCAGGAAGCTTAACCAGCAACCCATCGGTAAACACCATTTATGTGTTCACTCCAGGATTTCCAAATGGTGTTTTGGAGCCTTCATTTGAAGCAAGCATAAAAATGTATCCAATTCCGGCAAAGAACACCTTGACCATTAATGCGGAAAATAGCATCCAGCAGATGGAAGTTTATACCGCAAATGGTCAGTTGATTGCTACAGAATTGCCAAACAGCATGGAGTATACATTGAATACACGCGAATTGACTCCAGGAGTATATGTCCTAAGAATTCAAACAGCAGAAGGAGCCGTATCAAAACGTTTTGTTAAGGAATAAAACCGCCATCTGGTGCATGAAAAGGAAGGTTGAGCTAGTCGGGCCTTCCTTTTTTTGTTTTTTAACAGCCTTAAAAATGAGGTATCGCAGTAAATGAATTAAATTGCCTTTATCATGCTGCGTTTATATTGTTTCCTTGTATTCCTTTTTCTGTCGGTTATGGCGCGCTCCCAGGAGCTAGAAATAAGGCCGCAAGCGGACTCTTCCGTGAAAAAGGACTATTCCCAATATCCCTATTGGATTGAAATGATGGAGGACAGTTTAGCCAATTACTATGAGGTGCAAAAGGCTTTTGAGGCATTTTGGCAAGGTAAACAGGTTCCAGTAGGGGAGCAAAATGAGTTACGGCCTATTCATGATCCAGCCGATCAGGATCTTAGCCCAATAAATAGCAAGTACGTGGCAGAGGTTAAAAGCTACAGAGCTTGGGTACGCTACTATGCCGATTTGCATGATGAAAATGGGATACTATTTCCGCCTTCCCGAATCATCGAAGAGTGGGAACGTCAGATGAAAGAAAGGGAAAAACCATGAAACGAATAATCTATCTCTGTCTTTTCTTCTATAGCCTTTCCCTTCAGGCGCAAAATATGGATAATTGGACGCAGGTGGGGATGGTCGTCTTTCCTGAAAACCCGAGCGTACAAACCACAGGAATGGGGCGGGTGAGCAGCTTGGTTTATCATCCATACGATTCTACCATACTCTATGCCGTATCGTCTTCAGGGGGTATTTGGCGCTCCTCCAATGAAGGAAAGTCTTGGGCGTCTATAAATGATTTCTTTCCACGAACACAATGTGCATCCCTTTGCATTAACCCCCTAAATCCCAACACGCTTTATCTCGGTACTGGAGATGCCAATTACAATAACCCAAATGGTCTGGGTTTATGGAAGTCGACCGACGCAGGAAAAACCTGGGTTCAATGCAGCTCGGGCCTCGGAAATCGACTGGTATCCAAAATATGGATTAACCCCAACGACACTTCGGTATTGCTCGCAGCAGCAGGAGATGGTGTATATAAATCCGAGAATGGTGCACAAAGCTGGGTGAAAAGAACTACCGTTTCTGGCAGCTACCGCGATTTGGTGCAAAAGGCAAACACGGGCTCCACGGTATTTTTTGCCGCAACCAACACGGAACTCTACCGATCCGTGGATTTGGGAGATACCTGGACGGCACTTTCACATCCTGGCACACCGAGCGGACTCAAAATTGGTGTTTCTCCAGCAGATTCAACCGTATTGTATACAGTGAGTTGGAGCAGCGGTAATAACCGCTTCAATGGACTTTATCGCTCTGTGAACGACGGAAATAGCTTTACACTCCAAGCCGATACGCCCAATATATTAGGCTATAGTGCGAACGGTAGTTCTCAAGACGGACAAGGGGCCTATAACCTAGCAATTGGAGTAGACCCCCGCGATATTAATACGCTTTATGTTGGTGCCATCAATATATGGAAGAGCACCAACGGAGGACAATCTTGGTCGATTAAATCCCATTGGGCATATGGCGTGCATGCCGACAAACACCACTGGTTATTTTCTCCTTTTAATCCCAATAAACTCTATATCACTCATGATGGGGGAGTTGACCGAACGGAAGACGGGGGTGACACCTGGACAACACTCAGCGACGGGCTCAGCGCTTCGGAGTTTTATAAAATGGGACAAAGTATCCTACGGCAGGAAGTGCTCATTGGTGGATTGCAGGATAATGGCCTCAATATTTATGAGGATGGTATTTTCCGAACCATTCGGGGAGGCGATTGGACCGGTGATTTTCATTTTGATTATGTCGATTCGAATGTGCTCTATTTCAATGGAGGGAAAAAAAGAAAGATCAGTGGAGGTGAGGACGATATAAATGGGGAAGGAAACTACCTGGTACACCCCACGGATAGTCAAGTGATGTTCTATGGAACTACTGAATTATACAGGACGGATAACTTGCGCGCCAATCCGGCCACACAGGTGTCCTGGAGCAAACTGAGCAGCTTCAATTCTAACCCCAACATCATTGCGCTTTCGGTTTCTCCTCAAGCACCAGAAACCGTTTATTTTTCGAGAAGCGATGGCAGCCTTTGGCGTTGTTCATCGTGCCTAAGTGCAAACCCAAATATTACCCAAATTACCAGTAAACCGAGCGGCACAATCACGCAAATCTATGCCCATGAAAGAGATAGTAATTGCCTCTTTATCAGCACACAAAGAAAACTCTACCGCTCTTCCAATAAAGGGCAAACCTGGATAGACTATACACAAAACTTACCGGACGTGAACATAAAGAAGTTCATCGTCGACGGAACAACCAACGACACCGTAATCTATTTGGCCAACGCGTTTGGTGTATATTTTAGAAGAGCGAGTCAAACCAACTGGACGAACTTTTCTGGGTCATTGCCCACCATTGCGCCAATAAGCGACATGGAAATCTATCTTGACCCCGTAGATCCGTCGGCCAGCCGACTGCGCTTGAGTACTTACGGAAGAGGGATTTGGCAAACGGATTTATACCGAACGCAAAACTTGGCTCCTATTGCCGATTTTCAAATCAACTCGACCATGGAGAACTGTGCGGCGTTGTATTTATTTAATGACCGGTCTACGCAATCACCTACCTACAGGAGGTGGACGATTAGTCCGTCGACAGGTTGGTCCTTTATCAATGGCAGTGATTCCGCTTCTCGCGTGGCAGAGATACAAGTGCATCAAAGCGGCATTTACCTGGTTACCCTAGAAGTAGGAAATGCTTATGGAAACGATATTATAAGTTATGAGCTACGCTACAGCGCATTAAATGGAATTAGCAATTGTTCGCCTACCACCTCTACGCTAGGCGCTTATACCATCGGTATTTATCGTTTTGAGTTGAATGGAATTGACAATTCTTCGGCCTATACCCTGAATAAGAGCGATAATGGGGAAGATTTTAGCTGCAGACAGAGTACTCGAATTGCCAAAGGGGGTACTTATACCGCCAGCATCACGAATGGCACGAATTACAACGAAAGCGCAAAAATCTTTATCGACTATAACGACAACGGTCAGTTTGAATCTGGCGAGTTGGCGGCTACTTTCAGTGCAGGGAAAGGGAGGAGGAGTGCACAGATTACCGTTCCGGCGAACGGTGTAGTTTCTGGAAAATTTCTTCGTCTTCGTGTAATCAGCGATTATGGCACCGTTTCAGGCCCTTGCTCAAATTTGAGCTATGGTCAATATGAAGATTATGCCGTATTGATCGATACAATTGCGCCTAAGGTCACTATCTCCGTTCCTAAACCCAAGGTTTATAGCCAGTTCACAGCACTATTCACCCTAAATAAATGGGTGCCTGATTTTGATGAAAGCAAGTTTCAGGTTTCCAATGCGACGGTTCAGCGTTTCCAGCAAACAGGCGCTTTAACCTTCGAAGCGGTTTTGAGACCAATTTTGAATGGATCAGTCGGAATAAGCGTTCCCGCCAATGGTATTTTTGACGAGGCAGGAAATGGTAATGCCTGGGTAGCCGCTTCGAGTGAGTTTGTTTTGGCGATAGATTCTTTTTTAATTCCAGGAGTTAGTGTTCGAGACAGTGTGGTAAAGCAGGCAAATGGCGGAAAGATTTATCTGGAAGTTCCGTATGGAACAAGCACCAGCGCACTCATGCCTAAGTTTTCTACAGTTGATACGGCAATTCTGCTATTGGGTGGCAAAGTTTTTCGCAGCGAATTGGATACCGTGGATGCATCGGATTCGGTTGAATTTGTTTTGCGCAGTAAAGATGGATTTATTTCGCATTCATGGTGGTTGTTCGTAAAGGTATTGCCAAACACAAGTTGTGAGATGAAGCAGTTTTCACTGCAGAATCCAGCCGTACAAGGAAGCATTCAGCAACAAGGATTTAATGGTTCTGTGGATGTTTATGTGCCCTTCTCAACCGATCTGAAGTCGCTCATTGCCGAATTCACCTTGGCAGATTATGCCGAAGCGCGGGTGAATAACCAAGCGCAAACCAGTGGTCAAACGGTATTGGACTTTTCGAATACTGTTGTTTATGAAATTGTTGCCCAGGATAGTGCATACCGATGCAGATACCAGGTAGATGTGCACCGCATGGCGAATACCGAGGCGGAGCTAATTGCATACTCCATCATAGACCCTCCTTCACAAGGTATTCTGGTTCCTAAAGCGCAAGGTTGGGAAGTAAGGGTTCTGCTTCCCTATGGTACATCATTGGATTCCCTGGTTGCAGAATTTCAAGTTTCAGATAGTGCGCAAGTTCATGTGAATGGGCAAATTCAAACGAATGGGGTTTCATGGAATAACTTTAATGATACGCTGTGGTATGAGGTGATCGCTCAATCTGGCTTATTCTCAAATCAATTTGCCGTTATTATTGAAATTCAGCCGAATACGGCTTGTGACCTTCTTGCTTTTGGACTTCAATCCCCTCTTGTTTCAGGGGCCATTCAACCCGATTCCTCTGGAGGGGTAGTGGAAATGGAGCTTCCATTCAGGAGCAGTTTAAAAGGGTTAAACCCGGTATTTACGGTATCTCCAGACGCCAAGGTCTTTGTTAATGGACAGGAGCAATTTAGCGGAACCTCTATCCAAGACTTTAGCTTACCTGTTGTTTATCAAGTTGTCTCTGCTTCGGGGAACCAATCGAAAATATACGAGGTAATTGCCCGTATTCGCCCCAATGATTCATGTGAAATGCTGTACTATTCGTTTTCTTCAGTAGGCATTGATGGCGTGATGGATGCAGTGGATACAGGCGGTATCATTACTGTTTCCGTGCCGCCAGGACAATTAAGCGACATCACTAAGGTGATCGCTTCGTTCCAAATTTCAGACAGTGCCCGAGCCTATGTTAATGGAGTTCGGCAATGGTCGAATAATACGCCGAACGACTTCAGCAACCCGGTCAATTACCAGGTGGTTTCCCAAGACAGTACATGTAAGAAAGGGTATGAGGTCCGTTTGAGCATTTTGGGAGGTTTCGAAGTGACGGAAAAATTGCAGGTTACGCTGTGGCCTAACCCAAATAAAGGACAAGTGCATATTGCATGGCATACAAATACCCATTTTCCGGTGAAATTGCAGGTATTTGATGCTGTCGGAAAACTTATTCTTCAGCACGAAGCGAATCAATCTAAGCATGTGGAGTTGGACCTCAGTGCATTTCCTCCTGGTAGTTATATCGCACAGTACCGTCGCGGAAACGAGTCTGGGATGCTGCGAATTATTATAAATGAGTAGGAATAGGAAGTTCCACCCTAAAGTTTATCTGATATGAATTTCTTCCGATTTTTTCACTTAGCCAGTGAATACTCAATTTATTAATCACTTGGTGAATGTGGTTTGGTGTTGGGGTATTTATTCGTTTTGCAGCTTTCTAAAAAATTAAAAGCAATTTTTCGGGAGAAGCGAAATTGAAAAAAAGAAAAACAAAAAAACCACTTCAATTGAAGTGGTTTCGGAGTTTGGATTTTGAGACTATTATCTAATTTCCTGATTAAAGATTTTCAAACTATTTCTTGATCACTCTAAAAGTCTGCTTGGTAATTCCATCTATATTGATAACATATATCCCTTCTGCAAAATTCTGAAGATCTACAGTGGTAATTTCGCTTGAGATTGTTCCGGTGAATATCTGCTCACCTTTACTTGTGTATATACTATATATGGACCCAAAAAGTGAGGCATTTGATTCTATGGAGATTATGCCATTTGTCGGATTTGGATAAATTCGTGCATCCTGGAATTTCAATTTATCAACTCCTAACGCACCTATAGTGACGGCATTTGAAAAAACTCGTTCTGCTTTCTTTGAAGGTCTGCAGCCAGTTGGATGCACAATAACAATCATATACTGATTACTGCCAATGGAAGGATTAATTATTGAATATGTATTCTTATCACCTGCCACCTCTGCAATTTTGATCATTCCAGCCCCATTATTATTATTGTAAATTTCATATGTCGTAACCGGGAATCCGATATACTGATTCCAAAATAAATTATGTTCTCCATTAACTCCTACATTGGAAGATAAATGAATTGAAGAGTGTGAAGGGGAATTTGTAGTCTCGTTACAAATATTCGCCGTGGTTAGTCTATAGGTATAGCTTTGCGTTAAGGGATTAGAGTTAGTATCAATATATGAACTGTAATCATTATAAAATTGTGCGTGCAAGAGTTGATATACGCCTGTTTGACTTGTTTGACGGTAAATTTCAAAGCCTGTGGCAAAAGTGTCGTTCTTTTCCCAAACCACTTGGACTTTGCCGCTGTTTGAATCGACAGTAACCATACAAAGCGGCTGATATACAGGCTTAATTCTATAAAAGTTTCTGGACGTTGAAGCTTCACAGCCTTGGTTATATTCTCTTAAAGTATAAATACCATCATTATCAATGCGAATCTGCGTGAGTGTGTCTACAACAATTCCGTTGTATATCCATTCAACTTTATTCGTACTTGAGGTAAGAGTGGTGCTAATAATTTGTTCGTTACAGTAATCTTTATCTCCAATAATTTCTGGATTAGGGGATTTCAATACCAGTAAAACATTGGAGCTTTCATACCATTTATTTAGGTCTAAGTTATTTCTAATTCTAAATTTATATTGACCTTGCAACAATGAATTAACTGGAACATAAAAGGTGTCATTAAAATATCTATCATAGGACGACCCAGAAACCGCAGGATTAGTAAAGCTGCCGTTTTCATCAGATAACTCATAATCAAAGCGAATTCCCACTGGATATGTTCCAAAAATGTTTGGATCGATTATTAATGTGTCTTGGTTGACACAAGTATATGCAGTATCTGTGCTGAAAGCGGGATCACTACTTGTAAATTTTGATTCAAACATGCCAAAATTGTCAGATTGCATTTTCAAATAATTGGAGCCCCAAACATAATTTGTACCATTTTGATATCCTTCTGTATTTAATAACAAGGAGAGTCTGGAATTACTCGCAATGCCCGGATACAAGATTTCCGATAAATGAATAAAATCTGTACTCTTATGCAAATAGGATACATAAGTACTCCAAAGACGAGTGTGCGACGCGTTAAATTTTGCAATAAATCCATCCCTATTGCGGTCTGACCCCGTTTCAGAAAAATAGTTTTTAGCTCCTCTATATCCCAAATTCACATTGCCTGTGTAACCTACTACATAATAATCTCCATTGGGTGAAGAGGTAATTCCAGAGATGCCGTGAACGAGACCGCCTTCGGCAGTATAAAAGTAGGAAGCGTATTGTTTATAGCCGTCGGTATTAAATATGGAGAAATAGGCACCTCCTGTGGACGAAGACTGAAATGCATTGGATGTCGTTAATCCAGTACTCGAATAGCTAAACCCAGATAAATACAATTTTCCCGATCTATGAGATATTCTATAATAACGATCGGTACCAGTGCCACCATCAAATGTTGACCAAACTACAGAAAGGTCAGCCACATTTATTTTGGTAATAAAGGCATCGCCATTACCGCCGAATGCTGCTTGATTTCTGCCGAATTTCAATGTATTTAATACGGCTGAAGAGGGATTATCTATCTCACCTACGACATATAATGCTCCATTATCATCTAAGCACATATGGCTGGAATTCATATTACTAGAAGAGAGATCTAATGTTGTCAATTGACTCCCTTGGGAATTAAATTTGCCCAATATCATATTTTCAGTAAGAGGCAATACAATACCTGAGTTGGTTACCTCAATCGAACTTCCATACTGATTTTGGCCCCAGGAGGGTAGGTATGATCCCCAAACCACCAAAGAGCTGCAGAAAACACCGCCAGACATTGATGGCCAAAGGCAACTCATCGAGGCCACTCAGCACAGTGGCACCGGTCGCGGTCAAACCACTGACCGCTTCAAAGTAGGCGTCTGTCCAGTCCATTTCGGGGATGCCCAGCCAAAGGGGCAGCGCCGCAAACGCTGGCAATACCGCCCAAACTAAATTCACGAGCATGAAGCCATCTTTGGGCATCAATTCACGGCGATGGCGCTGGGTACGCCACATCACGAAGGCGCCGCAAATAAACGTCACGGCGAAGGACACCAACCACACCTCCTGGAGGCGGTGCTCATCTCCCCACCACGACCACGCCCAAGGGACAAAGAAAGTCACCGAAAAGACCAGCACCACTCGGGAAAGTGCGGCCAGAACGGGCATGAAGTTATACATGGCGCGGCGGTTTAACCAAAGAACGTAGCCGACACTTGGAACAGCTTTTCGACTTCACGGACGGAGCGTTTATTGGGCATGAATACGATCACATGGTCATCAGCCTCGATCACCATATCCGAAGACGGCATCAATACTTTGGACTCACGCCCCTCACCCCGAACGATCGCACCCACACTGGTGCCTTTGGGCAACTTGATTTCCCGCAACTTGCGGCCCACCAATTTGGATGTCTTGACGTCGCCTCGGGCAACCCCCTCCAACACCTCCGCCGCACCACGGCGCAG
>JALRIQ010000255.1 GCA_023277325.1 Bacteroidia bacterium
GCATAGGCCCAATCATCAATACCTAAACCTCCAGACAGGTTGAGTAAATTTTCTCCTTCTATGCAGGATGCCTTGTACATGGCAGTTGCCTCGGAACTCGCCTGCTCAAGTGAACGGCGGGTAAAAAAACACATCGCTTTATAATGCGCAGGAACCTTCTTCTCTGCCCTTTGCAAAGCATCTATCCATTCTAATACAGGCGGCAAACTGAACGTCGTTTTGCCTCCAAACTGAAGGGCAAGAGTGCGGATATCAGCCGACAGATGCGCACTGACAAAGGCCAAAACCTCAGTGCTGCGTAAAATTTCGAGTATTTTTTCGTTTCTTTGCATGATTATTGCGACCCTCAACCCAACATGAAAAAAGTCATTTTCGCACTATTAATCTTGTCATTTGGTACTGCACTCTTTAGTTCTTGCCATAGAGACCGTTGTCCTGCTTACAAGATTACAAACGTAGCAAAATAAGCCTTCCCTGTGAATTGGTACTCTTTAGAAAATGAATCTGATCTCAATCGGATTCAGGAAAAATCGTTTGAAACTCCTCAAGTTATTTTCAAGCACAGTACCCGCTGTTCGATAAGCGCCATGGCTAAAGGACGGCTTGATGCTGCAGTCAAAGCCGAGGGACTGGAGTTTCATTATTTGGATTTAATTCGTTTTCGCGATCTGTCGAATGAAATCGCTGCTCGTTTTCACGTGCACCATGAATCGCCTCAAACCTTACTGATTAAAAATGGGGAATGCATCCTCGACCAATCGCATTGGGAAATCAGGTACGAAGAGCTTGCAGAGACTGCAGCTTCCTAGGCATCATAAAAAATTTCAAGTTTCTGTTCAATGTCGGGGTGCAAGCTTCGCGCAACAGGACATTCTTTAGCGGTTTTCTCCAGAAGTTCTTTTTGCTCTTTGGTATAAGCAACACTCCCAGACATATGCAGCTCGACATCAATTCCTGAGATTCTTCTTGGGTTGGAGGCCATGTGTTTTAGCACATAGGCAAAACAATTTCCCAGGTCGATTCCATTTCCCTGAGCAACAATACCCATGGTAGTTATCATGCAGGTTGCCAGAGCAGTTGCCACAGAATCCGTTGGAGAAAAGTACTCTCCCTTACCTTGATTATCGACCGGAGCATCGGTAATCAGGGGATTTCCTGATCGAATATGGGTGGCTTCGGTACGTAAATTGCCTAGATAGATTATTTTAGAAGTAAACATATTCCTGCTTGCTTTTCGTTAAATTTGTTAGATGCTGAAAACAGTTGCTCTTTTTTTATTCTGCTTCCTTTATGCTGCACCAAATATGGCACAAAGTGGGGATAAGAGCAATCCAGCCAGAAAACAAAGCTTCCGCCAAGAACTCTCAGGAGGTTTTTTCTGGCACCCAAGAGGCCTTGGCATCAATCTTAAATCGGCAAAAAAAATCGAAGGTCCGATGTGGCGGGTTTTAGACTTCGACCTTGTGAGTGTCAAACACCCCAAAGAACGTCGGGTGCGAAGTTCAAGCTTCAGCGCTCCCGGATCTTATTTCTATGGAAAACTCAATTACACGTATTTTCTGAGAGCCGGTTATGGAAAACGTTGGGACCTCGGTTTCAAAATGTATAAGAACACCATTGAAAGCCGTTTTCAAATCAGCGCTGGACCAACTATCGCATTTTTAAAACCTGTTTACCTGGAGATCTACTACCCTACACCTGATAACTCGTCAGGTTCTTTGGTAAGCGAACGGTATAACCCTGCCATCCACACTGATCCGAATGTCATTTTTGGTAATTCATCCTTTATGCGTGGATTGGGAGAAACCCGGGCACGTATCGGACTTAATTTAAAAGCCAATTTGCAGTTTGATTGGAGCGATTACACTGATCAGATTCAATCTATCGAATTGGGTACAGTCATTGATGCCTTTGGGAATACGATTCCCATAGTTACCGCAGCACGAAACAAGAATGTCTTTACCACGTTGTATATTTGCCTCAATATTGGGAACCGTTGGTAACCTAGAAAGGAAATAAAGTGATAGAACTTCCAATAATTCAAGCGAATACAGAATCTACTCCAGCTCCAGAACGCGTTAAAAAACCTTCCTGGCTGAAGGTAAAATTGCCAACAGGTGAAAATTACCGCAATGTGCGTAAGCTGGTAGACGAACATAAACTACATACCATTTGCGAGAGTGGAAATTGCCCGAATATGGGTGAATGCTGGGGTGCAGGAACGGCCACCTTTATGATTCTTGGAAATGTCTGCACACGTTCTTGCTCCTTCTGCGCTGTAGCAACGGGTCGTCCAACAGAATACGACCTGGATGAACCACGCCGCGTGGCTGAGGCCATCAAACTGATGAAGGTAAAACATGCCGTTATTACTTCAGTAAACCGCGATGAGTTGAAAGATAAGGGGGCCCAGGTATGGGCCGACACCATTCGCGAAACGAAAAAGCTGAATCCAGAAACTACTTTGGAAACATTAATTCCCGACTTCAAAGCGAAATGGGAATTGCTGTATCAGGTTATCGATGAAAAGCCAGAAGTGGTATCCCACAACATGGAAACTGTAGAGCGCCTTTATAGAAAGGTTCGTCCACAAGCAAAATACGAAAGATCGCTCGAACAGATCAAACTTACCAAGGAGCATGGAAGCAGAACCAAATCGGGCATTATGCTTGGTCTTGGTGAAACCGACGACGAGGTATTTAAAATTATGGATGATTTGGTAGAGAACGGTTGCGATGTCTTAACCTTGGGACAATACCTTCAACCTACCAAGATGCACCTCGACGTGGTAGAATTTGTGCACCCGGATAAATTCGATATGTTCCGTGAAGAAGGCTTGAAACGTGGATTCGACTTCGTGGAATCAGGCCCAATGGTGCGCAGTAGCTACCATGCCGAGCGCCATCTCTAATTTGAATAATTGCGCATTTATTTTACCTATTGCGTAATTTCCTTCAACTTATGCGGAATAAATTCAAAATCCTATTCCGTCAAATCATAACCGTTGTTAAATAAGTAGCTGACAAAATCTTAAGATTCATGGCACACTTTTGTAGCGCCAAAAACGAAGAACCTTTTCCGTTCTTCCCGAAATTCTGTGAAGATTAGGCATTTGCCTGAAAATGAATTTTCGTTCAGACCCAACTCACGAATCATGAATAGATTCACTCACAAGGCACTTGTGCTTGCCTTGGGGCTATTCGCATTTTTGCAAAGCCCCTACAGCACTCCACTTCATTCTTTAACTGCATGCACCTACGAAACGTGCGTGCAAAAAACTATCTGTTCCTACGACAGTTTTTTCTTCAATCAGCAATGGTTTCGCGCTGAAGGCGATTATCAAACTTTCTGGATGCCAATGGCTACGACTCTTTGGTCTTTTTAACCCTATGGCATATACCCAACAGTCTTACTGAGCTCCAAATGACTTTATTCGAAGGAGAAAAAATTGACCTGAATGGCAAAAAGAAAGCGGCATCTATACCCAGCACCATGCAAATGCAATTCAACCGTTAATTTAACGCTTCAGGTTATCCAAACCCATATCCCTGTTACCAAAGAGAGTGATGAACTTTATGCAGGGGTCGAAGTTGATGCTCTTCAATGGTTGCGCTGCCCTTCCTTCGTTGCCATACCAAATGCCACTCAAATTAAACTTTCTCTTAGCGGACACGGAACCTATGCCCTACGAGTTGAAAACAAAGGATGTGCAGACACTATTGCTTGCATCAACTTTAATGCATTAACTACTTAGCTTAGCAGCATCGACGAAAAAGAACTCCTACTCTACCCAAACCCCATTCGAGAAACCCTCAATATTGAAGGATCTTTCGACGAAGAAATACATGTGGAGGTATTTACCTTACTCGGTCAGGCAGTATTCAATGGTGTCGTTCAGCCAGAAACCATCATACGATTAGACATGAGCGGACTGCCTGCGGGCAAATACATCATTCGCATTAGCGAAAAAAAATAAGGCCCCAAAAGCAGATTAATAGAAATTCGATAAGCCTTGAGCAAGCTTCCCTTGTTAAAGCCCCTTTACAGGGGCTTGTTAATTTAACCCTTCCCAAATACAAAATATTTTCTTCTTGAAACTATTTCGAATTTGAAGAATTATTCCATATCGGAAGAAATATTTCAATAATGGGGAATAGAATTTTAACCGCCGCAATATTGTTCCTAGCGCTTAAAGCATGCCGTAAGGAAGAAGCAAACTTCAATGAAGCACCCTCTCCATTGCCGGAGAATTTAGCTTTAACATGGAGGAGCTCGGAGGAGCTATATATGCCGATTGGCACCTCACTATCAGCGGATTCAGAAACAATTCCCTGATTTATTAGAAATAAGTAGTAGTATCAAGAAACAAAAAGAAAAGGCGCTCCAAGGAGCGCCTTTTTCTGTATCAATTGATTTCGTGATTAAGCTTCAGCCAATTCACCTTCTGAGTAAGACTCAATTGGAGGACAAGAACATACGAGATTTCTATCTCCATATGTACTGTTAATACGGCTCACTGCAGGCCAGAATTTATTTGCTCTGGTATAAGGCAATGGATAAGCCGCTTTCTCACGTGAATACGGACGGTCCCAAGCATCATTGATCACAACTTCTGCAGTATGCGGCGCATGCTTTAATACGTTTTGCTCACGGTCTGCTAATCCAGACTCGATTTCACCGATTTCATTTCTAATAGCAATAAGGGCTTCACAGAAACGATCCAACTCTACTTTGCTTTCACTTTCCGTTGGCTCTACCATCAAGGTACCGGCAACCGGGAAAGAAACTGTTGGCGCATGATAACCGTAATCCATCAAACGTTTTGCAATATCCTCCACCTCAACACCTGCGCTTTGTTTGAATTCACGTGTATCAAGAATCATTTCGTGGGCAACACGGTTATTTGTTCCTTTGTACAATGTTTTGAAGTAAGGCGCCAAAACTGTTTGCATATAGTTCGCATTGAGAATAGCCACTTTCGTTGCATTCATCAAACCTTCTGAACCCATCATTTGGATATAG
>JALRIQ010000256.1 GCA_023277325.1 Bacteroidia bacterium
ATATTGACCCGAAATACCTGGTATACGATGAAAACGATTTCCAGATTGTAGGATCCAGTTCCGATATGCTTGTACTCGATTTGGGAGAAAATAAAAAGAATAGAAAAGTGGGTGACTTAGTGCCTTTCCGCCTTAAGTATATGGGCGCCTTAGGACTATTGAATTCGTATTATATCAGTAAGGTGGTCAGTGAATCTGACGGCGGAAATCAGGTGGTTGTTAAAGAAGCAAAACAATCAGCAAAGAGGTAAAGCAAACCAATACAACGGCTACAAACCACCATTTAGAATGGAGGGTATCTGAGATTCCTCTTTTACGTTGCTCACGGTATTCCTGGTAAAAAGCTTCTGCCTGACTCAGTTCATCGCGACCCAGTAAACTTGGCTGAGCAAGTTCCTTACGCAAAGCTTGCTGAAAGCGCAATAGATCTGCAAATTCTTCATCCTGCATACGAATGCGAAATAGCGCAAGCTCTTCTGCGCTAAGCGTTTCGTCGAGGTAGTTGTCTACCAATTCGAAGTCTTTATCTGTAATTTCCATTTATAACAATTCTGGCCGTGTACTAGCATGATGCCTTTTCCTTTCATTTTGCTGCTTATACTTTGTCATTTTTTCGTCCAATTTGTCAGTCTCAAAAAACAAAAGCCTGCAATTTTTTCCTGAATTACTACTTGGCACAACTCGTGAATACTAAAGGCAAAGTCTAAATATATTATGGCAGTGAATATTAAACCTTTGGCCGACAGAGTTCTAGTTGAACCTGCGCCAGCCGAATCAACAACAGCAAGCGGCATTATCATCCCTGACACCGCGAAAGAAAAACCTCAAAGAGGAACTGTAGTAGCGGTTGGAACTGGAAAAGTAGATGAACCAATGACCGTTAAAGAAGGTGACACCGTATTGTATGGAAAATATGCGGGCACAGAACTTCAAGTTGAAGGCAAAGATTATTTGATTATGAGAGAGTCCGACATCTTCGCGATTCTTTAATTCTATTAACCAACTAGTATCTATTTAAGAACAAGAAATGGCAAAGAACATTCATTTTAATATTGAGGCACGCGACTCCATGAAAAAAGGAGTTGACGCATTGGCCAATGCAGTGAAGGTAACCCTCGGACCTAAAGGACGTAATGTCGTAATCGAGAAAAAATTCGGAGCACCTGCAGTAACCAAAGACGGTGTTTCTGTCGCCAAGGAAATTGAACTTTCTGATCCTGTTGAGAACATGGGCGCACAGATGGTAAAAGAAGTAGCATCCAAAACTGCTGATCAGGCAGGTGATGGAACTACAACCGCTACCGTTTTGGCACAAGCAATCATTACGGCTGGATTGAAAAACGTGGCAGCTGGTGCGAACCCAATGGATTTGAAAAGAGGGATTGATAAAGCGGTTGCTGCTGTTGTAGCCAACCTGAAAACTCAATCTACCACGGTAGGCGACGACTTCAAGAAAATTGAACAAGTAGCAGCAATCTCGGCAAACAACGACGATGTAATCGGAAAATTGATTGCTGATGCAATGAAAAAAGTGGGTAAAGACGGTGTGATCACTGTTGAAGAAGCTAAAGGAACTGAAACTGAAGTAAAAACAGTGGAAGGGATGCAATTCGACCGCGGTTACCTATCTCCATACTTTGTAACCAATACAGAGAAAATGGAAGCTGACCTCGACAACCCCTATATCCTTATCTATGATAAGAAAATCAGCAACATGAAGGAGTTGCTTCCAATTTTGGAACAATCTGTACAATCAGGTCGTCCTTTATTGATTATCGCTGAGGACATCGAAGGTGAAGCTTTGGCTACCCTTGTAGTAAATAAAATCAGAGGCTCGCTCAAAATTGCTGCAGTGAAAGCTCCAGGATTTGGCGACCGCAGAAAAGCGATGTTGGAAGATATCGCCATCCTTACCGGCGGTACCGTAATCAGCGAAGAACGTGGTTATAAACTTGAAAATGCTGACCTAAGCTTCTTGGGACAAGCTGAAAAAGTAACCATCGACAAAGACAATAGCACCATCATCAATGGTTCAGGTAAAGCAGAAGATATTGCTGCACGTGTGAACCAAATCAAAGCACAAATAGAAAGCACTACCTCCGATTATGATCGCGAGAAATTGCAAGAGCGATTGGCTAAATTGAGCGGTGGAGTTGCTGTACTTTATATCGGTGCTGCTACTGAGGTAGAGATGAAAGAGAAGAAAGACCGTGTTGATGATGCCTTGCATGCAACGCGCGCTGCTGTGGAAGAAGGAATCGTTGCGGGTGGTGGAACTGCCTATATCCGTGCGGTTGCTACCCTTGGCGACATGAAAGGAGCTAACGACGACGAAACAACCGGTATCGCTATCGTAAAACGTGCTATTGAAGAGCCATTGCGTCAGATTGTATTTAACGCAGGGGGTGAAGGTTCAGTGGTGGTGCAAAAAGTAAAAGAGGGAAAAGACGACTTCGGATACAATGCACGCTCAGAAGTTTACGAAAATCTAATTGGTGCTGGTGTTATCGACCCAACCAAGGTGGCACGTGTAGCCTTAGAGAATGCAGCATCTGTTGCAAGCATGCTCTTGACTACCGAGTGCACCATTGTTGAGGCCAAAGAAGACAAACCAGCCATGCCTGCAATGCCAGGTGGTGGAATGGATATGGGATACTAATTCTCAACAAGCCTATAATTTCTCGAAACCCGTCCTCGAAAGAGTGGCGGGTTTTTTTATTTGATACATCATCGGTAACGCTCTGCTTTCATGTCGCTTATTTTCACATGACTGATGCTGTAGAGGTCTTTGGTGAGTTTGATAATATTTTGGTCGTCGTCGTGAAGGCGAATCCATTTATTCTTTCCCTCATATACCAGTGAACTTCCTGCAAAAGCGGTATAGGAATAGGAATAGTTGACACAGCCACCGCTGTTATTTTGAGCCTTTATTTCCAGAAAATTGAAGGTTGGATCTTACCGCCAATAAAATTTCACGCCATTCTGAAGGGTGATAAATCGCTACGCGTCACTTAAGCGGGCGCTCCTCGAATTACTGGGCAGGGCGAGGGTGATAAAAAGCACTAAAACCAAACTTCTGAAAAGGAACATGTGCGCAGGGAAATTGCCAGTTATCTCAAAGTAATTATGAATTAGCGAAAAATAGAATAGGTAGTTCTCTCCTTGGATAGGTAGTGTTGCCTGATTTTAAGCGTATTGGTCTATATTGCATTGATGCGAATAGGTCTTCTCTTTTTCTCATTCATATTAGCTCTTGGTCAGCTAAATGCCCAGTCCTATCGGGGATTGGCGCCTTTGAACGATACGGTTTGTTGGGTTTCCGGCTCAAAAGGAACCGTGGTAAAAACTGTTGACGGGGGAGCACATTGGGATACTGTTTCACCGATAGGATATTCGACCAAGGAATTTCGCGATATCCATGTGTATAGTCCGAATCATGCTTTGGTAATGAGTTCGGGAGACAGCGCCGTAATTCTTCGTACACGTGATGGAGGCGAAACCTGGGACCTTGTCCATAGCAATAACCGTCCGGGTGTTTTTTACGATGCCATGGATGCTTTTGGTCCCTTTATTTGCGTGATTGGCGATCCATATAAAGATAGAACTACCAATAAATGGGTTTTCGATATGCTGATGTCGTGCGATTCAGGCTCATACTGGAATTGTTCCCTGGTGAAAAATTGGAAGGGATACTGGGAGGCAGACTCGTCGGAAGCGTTCTATGCGGCCAGCGGAACCAATATTATTCTGGGCTATAAGGGCGACTATTATTCCGAAACTTTTGAACCAAAAAACCTAAGATTCAGCATGGTTTCAGGAGGAGGTAATTCGCGTTTGTACATGAACGGGATCCGCATTGGCTTGAATTTCCCGCATGGTAAATCAACGGGTCCATACGGACATGCCTCAGCTTCAGGGAAACGCATGGTAATCGTGGGTGGTGACTATACCAAGCCTGATGCGAAAGAAGACAATTGTCTGTATTACGATACCAAAACCTATCTCTACCAAAAACCACAAATTGCCCCAAATGGCTACCGCAGCGGAGTGGCTTCGTTTAATAACGGACAGATGTGGGTATGCACGGGAACCAATGGCACCGACTTCAGTCTCGACGATGGAAAAAATTGGCGCGCCACAGATTTAGCGGGCTATAATGCCTGCGCTTTTTCAAGCAATTACCTCTGGCTTTGTGGAGACAAAGGAGCGGTTATCCGCGTTCCTGCTTTGAGTATAGTGAAATAATCAGAAGTCTTGTAAAGGGTAATTTTTTAACTTCAAGGCTATAATCTCCTTAGTAATGAGAAATGTAAGTGGCCAGAAGTTACGGTTCAGTCCTTTAATGACACGGTTAATTTTGCTTTGGCTAAGGCGGCGTTCAATTTGCAAACCGGCCTCTGTAATAATGCCTATTACCATCTTAGGGTTGCGGTGAGAAGCATAAGGACCTTCCCAAGGCGGGTAGCTCACAAAAATAACCCCATCTTTTTTGAGTTGTTTGCCCAATTGGGTAAAGATTGGAACAAGGTAATCCGGACGAATATGTTCAGCAACATCATTCAAAAAGATATAATCGAACTTCTCATCAATCGGGTTCCCCACCACATTTTGCAGAAGAAAATCTATTTGATCCATTCCATGCTTTTCTTTAAGCATTCGGGCGATTTCGATATGATGGCTATCGATATCAATACCCGTAATATGGCAGTTATAATATTTGGCCATCCATAAAGTCATGCCCCCCATTCCACATCCGAAATCAAGGACGCGCTTGCCGTTAAGGACATTATAAGAGTTAATGAATGCCTTGTCTAGCTCAAGGTGTGAGTTTTAAAAGAGGAAATTCTTCCCTGCACAGGCCATTCCTTCTTTAATTCATTCATCATCCAAATTGAGCTTCTCGTTTATGTTCCACTTTATCTATCTCCGCAGAAAATACTTCTGCCCGCGCTTTCCAAGAGTTTCCTCGTGCAAAGTCTTTACGCGCATATCTTTTTTCAATGGAGTCGTTTTCTATTTGTTCTTCAAGAGCCGCTAAGAACTCTTCTTTACTTTTTGCTATGGTACTAATATCCTCAAATTCACTTAATAAACCGAAGTCGGTGAGCACCACAGGAATGCCCGCGGCCAGGTATTCATTAATTTTGAGTGGATAGATTCCTCGTGTGAATTTATTTTTTAGAAAAGGAATGATGCCTACTGAATAATGGGGTAAAAACACGGGCAAATCGCAGCTGGCTTTAGCGCCTCGCAGCAACACATTTTTCCGATTCCTTAAAAAATTGGCAGTATTTTCATCGGTGATTCTTCCCACAAATTCGAAAGTCCATTCTGGATGCGCATCCATGCAATAAGCCAGTAAATCGAGGTCGAAGCGGTTATCTATACTTCCAATATAGCCTATGACCTTTTCTTGCGGCATTTCTTTCCTGAAACCCTGACTGAACAAGCTGTAATCAACCCCATTTTTTACCAGCGTTATGCGCTTTGCTTCAGCTTTTTTGTTTTCAAGCAAACCGGCAGAGGTGACAACAGTAAGGTCGGCATTGCGCAATAAATCAGGTTCAAGAATGGCTCCATGATCCTTCATGCAATGGGCTGCAGAGATTTCGTCGTAACAATAATAGACACTGGTAGATTCTTTGAAATGATTTAAAGTATGTACCGCTAACATGGGGTTAAGGGCATTGATATGGATGAGTTCATTATCCATTTTTAATTTGCTCAATGCACGTTTCACCTTTCTTAGTACCACGTGATTATTCCATTTCAAAATACGCTCATACAGCGAATTATGGGGCAGAAAGTTAATCGGAATAACTGGCCCCGGATTGAACACATAAACACAGGAGTTTTGCTCCTCCACCTTTTTGGGTTTTGCACCAAGTAAAAAGGCGACTTGGCCCCATTTTCTTTGTGAAACGAGTCGGAATAGATCAAGCCAGGTAGCTGGGTTTTCCACGTAAAGCACCTTGTTTTCCTGAGCGAGAATGCGCATCATTTCAACAATGGTTTTGGCGAAGTCACCTTCCCAGGAAGGAGAAGACATGCAGAGAATATTGCGACCTTGTATCACTAGGGAAAGGTAAAAAAAAAGCGGAAGAGTTAATTCGATATTGAAGGGAAGCATATGAGGGATAGTCTGCTTTAATTTACCGGGCCAAGAGGAAAGGGGGAAATCCTTATCTCGAACCCTTCCTTTTTCTTAATTTCGAGGCCATGTCACTAAGCAATTACAAATCATCCGTAGCAGAGCGCCTTATGCGTTATGTGCAAGTGTATACCGAATCTGATGCCAACTCAGAAACCTGTCCCTCAACTGATCGTCAAAAAGACCTCAGTCGGATGCTGGTGGCCGAGTTAAAGGAATTGGGAATTTCGGATGCCGATTTGGATGAAAACGGCTATGTCTATGCGACCATTCCTTCGAATGTGGAGCGGGATTGTCCTGTAATTTGCTTTTGCTCCCATGTGGATACCACAGCCGATGTAACGGGTGAAAATGTAAAACCACGTCTCCATAAAAATTACCAGGGACAGGATATCTTTTTTCCCGATGAAGAGGGTATCGTCCTTAGT
>JALRIQ010000257.1 GCA_023277325.1 Bacteroidia bacterium
TTTGGCCGCTCTGGAATCCCCCCAGAAACGTTCATTAAATTAGAGAAATAATGAGCCGCCTATCGGATTCGAACCAACGACCTACTGATTACAAATCAGTTGCTCTACCAACTGAGCTAAGGCGGCTTTGCTGTCTCTAAAAGAACAGTCCTCAAAACCATGGTGGATTTGAGGACTGCAAAAGTATCTCTTTTTTGCAAATCTGCAAACAGTCTGAGAAAAATTTTTATACGGCCAACGACTTCTCTTTGTACTTCTTCAGTTGAACCTTCAAACTTTCAAAGGCAAGGTCAATGGCACATTCAAAAGTTCGGCATTGTTCCGAACAAAAGAGGGTTTGTTGCGAGACGTTTAATTTTACTTCCAAAAGCTTGTTTTCATTCGTAGTGACATTTTCCACGCGGAGGTAAATATTGGCATCAACAATACCGTCGTAAAAAGTAGTGAGTTTATTAATGCGTTTTGTGATGTAGTCAATCAACTTTTGATCGGCGGTGAAATGGATGGATTGAATGTTAATTTCCATAAGCTTTAAAAATTTAAGTTAAGACTTGGGATGGGCCTTGCGGTAAACTTCCTTCAATCGCTCTATTGAATTGTGGGTGTAAACTTGTGTAGCAGCTAAATTGCTGTGCCCCAATAATTCTTTAATGGCATTTAATTCTGCACCATTATCCAATAAATGGGTGGCATAGCTGTGTCGCAATACGTGTGGACTGCGCTTCTTTAACGTGCTTACAGTGCCCAAATGGGACTTAACAATAGAATAGATCAATTTCGGGTAGGCAGGGAGTCCTTTATTTGATAAAAGCAACTCAGGCGCTTGGAAACCTTCCCTTTGTTTTATGTGTAAATAATCCCTCAGCAAGGCGGTCAATCCTTTTGCAATCGGAATGATGCGTTCCTTGTTTCTTTTTCCCAATACTTTGATGGTACCTGCCTCCAGGTTCAAGTCGCTCTCCTTCAAGCCGATACTCTCAGCCAAACGAATGCCGGTGCCATACAATAATTCAATCACCAAATAATCCCGCCAATGGGCAAATGAATCCGAAGGGTCAGGACGTTCCGCCAAAAGACTTTCCATCTTGGCCTGCTCCACAAATACGGGAAGGCGCTTGGGGGTCTTTGGTGAAACTACCTTCTTCATAGGGTTCTCCTGCAGGAGTCCTTGTTGAATGCTGTACTTGAAAAAAGATTTGAGGGTAGATATTTTGCGGTTAATACTGCGCGATTGGACGCCATCATTCATGAGTTCGGCAATAAAGCTGCGAACCATTTGGGACTTTATGCCCGCTGCATCCTCTACCTCGTATATGCGCTGAATAAATTCCTGAAACTGAATTAAGTCGTTCCGGTACGCGGTAAGGGTATGAGGAGAGTATTTCTTCTCTCGCTCCAGGTAATTCAGGAAATCATTAAAAAAGAAATCTGTACCCATACCGTTGAGGTAAAGATACAGATTTCGCTATACTTTAAGAAATAAAAGAGAATCTTATTCCCCTTTAGTCTGCATTTGTTGCTTGTAACGCGCTCTGATTACTTCGAGTCTTTTTTTAACCGAAGGCTTAACAAAAGCTTGTCTCGCTCTGAGTTCTTTCAATACGCCGGTTTTTTCGTATTTCTTCTTGAATTTCTTCAGTGCTTTCTCAAGCGACTCGTTTTCTTTTACGTTAACTATAATCATCGTTTATCTGAATGGGATGCAAAGGTAATGATTGATACATTAAAAATGCAAATGTTTGTGAAAAATGTTAGAGGGGGGGGAAGAGTTCAGGGTTCAGGAGTGAGGAATCAGGAATTAGGAATCAGGAATTAGGATTGAGGAATAAGGAATTAGTGGTTTAGCCTCGGAACAACATAATACTCCGCTCTCACTCTGTTTCTACGCTCTGCTATGCTGCTCCTTCGCTAATCGCTTCGGCGCAGGCAGTCAGGGTGACAGAGCTTATTATTTAAGCTGCGAATCAAAAAGCCATGGTCCATGGTCCATCGACTATGGTCCGTGGACTGTTGACTGTCGACCGTCGACTACTTCAGAATTGATCGTGCGATAACGAGCTTCTGAATCTCAGAAGTTCCTTCACCGATGGTGCAAAGCTTCGAGTCGCGGTAGAATTTCTCAACAGGGAAATCTTTGGTATATCCATAACCGCCGAAGATTTGAATGGCGTCGGTACTTACTTTAACCGCTACTTCGCTGGTATAATATTTTGCCATGGCTGAAACCTTGGTAACAGGGAGTCCATTGTTTTTCAAATGCGCAGCTTCCATGGTAAGCAATTCACCCGCTTCGATTTGCATCTTCATATCTGCCAACTTGAATCCAATAGCTTGGAAGTTGGAAATTGGCTGACCAAATTGCTCGCGTTCTTTTGAATACTGCAGAGCAGCTTCATAGGCACCATAAGCGATACCCAAACCAAGTGAAGCAATCGATATACGACCTCCGTCCAATACTTTCATCGCCTGGATAAAGCCATCTCCAACATTGCCAAGTACGTTGGCCTTCGGAACACGGCAGTCTTCAAAGATCATTTCGGCAGTCTCGCTGCAACGCATGCCAAGTTTATTTTCTTTTTTACCTCCTTTAAAACCAGGAGTACCTCTTTCTACAACAATGGCTGTGATTCCATGTGAGTCGAGCAATTCACCGGTACGAACAAGCACTACGGCGATATCTCCACTGATTCCATGCGTAATCCAGTTTTTGCTTCCATTAATAATATAATGGTCACCGTCTTCTTTGGCTACACATTGCATGCGCATCGCGTCGGAACCGGTATTGGCTTCGGTTAGTCCCCAAGCACCAATCCATTGTCCGCTAGCTAGTTTAGGCAACCAACGTTGTTTTTGCTCTTCATTTCCAAATTGCAAAATATGTCCTGTGCAAAGGGAATTGTGGGCAGCCATGGATAAGGCGAGCGAGGAATCTACTTTGGCCAACTCAACGATGGCCGTGATGTATTCCATATAACCAAATCCAGCACCTCCATAATTTTCAGGAACCAATACGCCGAGTAATCCAAGCTCGCCCAATTTGTGCATCACATCTTTTGGGAAAATTTGGTTTTCGTCCCATTCCATCATATTCGGACGGATATGTTTTTCGGCGAAATCTTGAATCATCTGACGGATCATTACCTGGTTTTCCGTCTCTTGAAAATTTAATTGTGAAGTAGAACTGGCTGTAGTCATAATTGATAAGACCGCAAAAATAGCAGAATGTTTGAATTATTGTCGGTTCTTTGTCCGAAGGGGTTCTGGGTTAGGGGGTTCTGGGTTCTGGGTTACCGGTTAGGGAAAAAGGACCTAAGGTTTATGGCTCTAACCTCCAACCCATTACCTAAAACCGGATCGGAGGGCCTCAACAAAATAAAAACAGCGAGAACAAATTGTTCCCGCTGTCTAATAACGCTGATCAACAAGTGTTGTAACCAAGACCTTAATTTGGTAACGCTATGCATGTACTTGTTGCAAACACTATCTTACTGACGATTAAGCCTTAAAGAATGTTGCATGGCTTTTATCGATTGCCGAACAAATCTCTGTTTGGCTCGCCTTGATTCGGCTGTTGGTAACGGTCGCAATCCACTTCTATCGTTAATGGTTTGCTCGGTTCTTCAAATGGTCCATCATACAAATCGATGCTTTTATCGGCATATACTTGTTGCATATAATAGGCCCAGATCGGCATCGACATTTCTGATCCACTTCCCAATCCCAGGGTTCTAAAGTGAACGGCTCTATGGTCGTTACCTACCCAACCTCCAGAAACCAGATTAGGCGTCACGCCAATAAACCATCCATCGGATTGGTTATTCGTGGTACCCGTTTTGGCCGCTATAGGGTTTGTTAGGTTGTACATATAACGGAGACGGGCTGCTGTTCCATAAGTGGCGCGCTCCATCATTTTAATCATGACATAAGCCGTTTGCTCCGACATGGCCTGTTGGGTTTCTGGCACAGAGGAGTGCACCACCACCCCATTTTTGTCTTCAATACGTTTGATATAAAACGGACGAACAAATACTCCCTTATTCGCATAGGTTCCAAAAGCACCGATCATTTCGTAAACCGATAAACTCATGGTACCCAAACAAATAGAAGGGTAGGCCTCCAGAGTTCCTTTGATACCCATTTTACGGGCAAGACTGATCACGTTTTCTGGTCCATTCGGGCCCAATTGTTTCATGAGGTAGGCTGTAATGCTATTCACTGACAGGGCAAGAGCCTTGCGCAATTGCATGGTGCCACCATATTTATTGTCAGCATTTTTCGGCGACCAGTTTTCATAGTCTTCAAAAACCACTTGTTCATTCGGGGCTTCGAAACACGGAGAATAGCCATTGTCTACTGCAAGCGTATATACAAAAGGCTTAAAGGTAGATCCAACTTGTCGGGTGCTATTTAGGTTAACGTGGTCGTATTTAAAATAGCGGTGATTAATACCTCCCACCCAGGCTTTGATTTCACCGGTATGAGGATCAAACGACATGAAACCAGTTTGAAGGAAATATTGGTAGTACTTAATGGAATCCAAAGGACTCATCATCGTATCTTTTTCCTGACGTGCGTTGTCCCAGGTGAATACCGACATTTCTACAGGGGTATTAAATACCTTTTCAATTTCCTTTTCGGAATAGTCGGCCTCTTTCATCGCCACGTAGCGAGGGGATCTTTTCATCGCATCTTCTATGATGATGGTATGCTCTCCCCAAGGCTCTTTACCCTTCCAATGAGCAAAAAATTTCTTTTGGTGACTGGTCAAATGTTTTTGAACCGCATTTTCTGCATATTTCTGCATGCGGCTATCCAGGGTCACATAAATCTTTAAACCGTCCCGGTATAGATCGTAGTTGTTTTCCTTGCACCAGGTATTCAGCTCAAGGCGAAGTTGTTCTCTGAAATAAGTCGCAATTCCTTCATTATGGTCTTCTTGTTCGAAGAGCAGAGTTGTTTTGATTTCATACAAAGAGTCCTTTTGTGTTTCATCAATAAAGCCATTACGCTCCATTTGATAGAAAACCACATTACGGCGATCGAGGTTTTTCTCTGAAAGTTCTGAGAATCGGTTTTTATTGCTTCTATCGG
>JALRIQ010000258.1 GCA_023277325.1 Bacteroidia bacterium
AGTCACTTCGATCCTGTCGAGAAGCTGAAAGCTAGGGTCTCGACAAGCTCGACCTGACTTCTTAGTAATTCATTCATGGATTTTAAACTAACTGGCTCGTAAAGGATGCAAAAGGACATCTGTCAATTTCTCCCGTATCCCCCGTCTCACCCTCTAAGGTCTCCATACAATCAAAGCTCCCATCCAAATGTAAGGCTATACACGTAATCTGTAGAATTAGCACCGACAGGTGGTTTGGAGTCGTGGTTCAAAGTATATCCAGATGTAAGTTTAAATCGCGAGGTAAGGTCCCATGTTATGTTCAAATCGAAATTCGTTCGAACACGTCCTTTTTCCGTGATGCTAGGGAAAACGTAGGTATTACTACTTAAATTGAGTTTATCACTGGCCTTGAGTCGAAAGTTAGATGAAACCAACGCCTCAGCACTTTCATAGAGTTTTGGGTTTTCGAAAAATCGTTCATTGTTATAGGCAACACCTGCAAGCAATAGCCAATTGGCATTTGGTTTTCGAATTAAATATTTACCAAAACCAAAAAATCCAATAAGCCGCTGTTTTACGTTCAGCTCATCGCTATAAAAGCGGCTTAGATTGGCTGCGAGAATAAAGTTTCTTGGTAAGCTCAATTCCGTTCCAATGGCTGAGACTCCGCGGCCTGTAACGATCGTATCAACGGCATTAGCAAAGGATTCATAATTCGCTGCATGACGCCAGATTCGCGCATTGTAAGCGGCATGAGCGCGCAAATTCAATTGGGAAGTTTTATTGCTTTTGGTAATTGTATAGCCTATTCCAAACCCCAATTCCCATTTATCAGAAAATTGCTTCTGAATTTCAGAAATAGCCACAACATTAACATAAGTAAGGAGTACCGTATCGCGCTCACCGACAACCTGCACATGCAGACTATCACCTTCTATACCTTGAAAACGTCCGAAAAGTTGCAAACCATTCTGGGTATTTAAGCGAAATGCATGATTCGTACTGAGGTACTTTACTTGGTCCCATTTGATTGAAAAGTCCTTCTCCGAATAATCGGTAGAAAAGGAGGCTGTGTTACCATCAAGCGTTTTTAATTCGCCAATAAGCCTATCATTATTGAGCGTGATGAGGGTATCGGATGCGGCTTGCAGCTGTAGACAAGCAGAAATCAGAAATACGGCAGTGAAAATAGAATGTTTCATAGGTCTTGTAAAATAACCAATATCTGGTTGAACTTGTTTGAGTTAAATTTAAACATTCCCCGGAGCAACAGAGGTTAGGTTATTTCGCCGACAAGTTATGACACTCTGTCAGTTTTTTCTTTCTTATCCTTATACTGCAATGTATTTTTGTGTTTAATATGGATTTGCAAGCGATAAAACAGCGCTTCGAGATTGTAGGGAATTCGATAAAGCTTAATTTGGCTCTCGAAACTGCCCTGAAAGTAGCGCCAACAGATATAACAGTGCTTATAAATGGAGAGAGTGGAGTAGGTAAAGAAGCCTTCTCTAAAATTATCCATTCGAGCAGCCCAAGAAAACATGGGCCATTTATAGCCGTGAATTGCGGAGCTATTCCTGAGGGAACCATTGATTCCGAGTTGTTCGGTCATGAGAAAGGTTCTTTTACCGGGGCCTCCGACACACGCAAAGGGTATTTTGAAACCGTAAGTGGTGGAACAATTTTCCTGGATGAAGTAGGGGAGCTCCCGCTGGATACCCAAGCGCGTTTGCTGCGTGTTTTAGAGACGGGTGAGTTCATTAAAGTAGGATCATCCAAAGTGCAAAAAACGGATGTCCGCGTAGTTGCTGCCACCAACCGCGATTTGTTGGAGCGTGCGGCCCAAGGGAAGTTTCGTGAAGATTTGTATTACCGTCTTTCAACTGTTCCTATCCGGGTACCCGCTTTGAAGGAAAGAAAGGAAGATGTTTACCTGCTATTTAGAAAGTTCGCTACAGTTTATGCGGAAAAATACCATACTCTTCCTGTTGAGCTGGATATTGAAGCGCAACAGATTTTGGAGAACTACAGCTGGCCAGGTAATGTGCGTCAGTTAAAGAATATGGTGGAGCAGATTTCTGTTTTGGAAGGCGACAATAAACGATTAAGTGCCCAAGACTTGCTAAAATATATCCCGGAGGAGGGAAGCAGTCTGCCAGCACTATCAAAAAAAGAAGATGCTAACTTTTCCGAGCGCGATATTTTCTACAAGGTATTATTTGATTTAAGAAATGATATGGCTGACCTGAAGAAGGTGGTCATTAAGCTCATCGAAAATGGCGGGGCACAAGAAGATTTTATTGAGAACAATGAAGAGCTTCTGCAAAAGGTATTGGATTACAACGAACACGGAATGAGCACCCATTCGCATACGTCCCACAATAAAGGTGGAACCGCGGTGCCAAGTCCGGTAATTGTTCGTCCGAATCCGAGCAGCCAAGAGCACCACGATATCCATGAAGTTTTTGTGGAGGCGCATGAAGCCCATGAAGAGGAAAACCTTTCTTTGGAAGACAAAGAGCGAGAAATGATCCGTAAAGCTTTGGAGAAACATCGAGGTCGCAGGAAGAAGGCGGCTACAGAGCTGG
>JALRIQ010000259.1 GCA_023277325.1 Bacteroidia bacterium
CCATACCTGTATTATCAAGTATCAGCAAACTTAAATCAATCGCATTATTGCTGATAAGTTGTGTTGTGGCTGTCTTTAAAACTTCCAAATAGGCATTTGAACGTTCAAACTCTCCCTTGAAATAGAAAAGTCGTGCCATCCGGAATTTGGCTTCCTGACCTAAAATATCCTCTTTGAAGTCTTTATCTACCTGACTGTAAATCAATTCAGCTTCCCATACATCCCCCATCATGAGGTAGGCATCTCCCAGCTCCAGTTTTACTTCGCCTTTGAAGTTTTTCTTCGCCCGAGGGTTTTCAGCGATTCGTTTCAAAATCTCAATCGCCGTATCGGGTTTATCAAGATAAAACATGCTCAAATGCGCCAACTGACGCTCTGCTGCATCGGTCTCAAAATAAGGAGAGAACTCGCGAATAAATGTTTTGAACTCTTGTTCAGCATCAATTAAATCCTGAGGAGTATACCTTCGGAAATGAACAATACGGTTATAACGTACCTCTATCAACCCATATTTGGCCTGAAAGAAAAACGGACCTCTATCTCCAAGGCTCACCACATAGTCGTAGGATTTTACCGCATTATCAAAGTCGCCATTATTGAGCGCAATTTGGGCCAACTCCATCAGGCGTTTTCCGCCTTGGTTGTTCCGTTTGTCAATTGCCCTGAATTGAATAAAGGCCGCATCAAAATCTTTTTTTTGAACCAAGGTCCACATCAGCAATTCATTGCTTGCCGGATCGTTGACATTCTTTTGAAGATTAACCCGTAGTTTTTTGACAAGAAACTCCCAGTCTTCGTCACTTTTCAGGTTATCCTGAAAGAGGTATTCCATGCTGGATAAATTCTCCGGACTGGTTTGAACATGAAGTACACCTTCATCCACCATCTCTTTCTTTTTACCCATGACGGCATAGAGCTCTGCTAAGTCGCCAGCGAATAAAAAAGGATCATCCTCTTTTTTGCGGCCGAGCAATAAGGCCTGCGCCGCTTCCTCAAAAAATTTCCTTCTACTAAGTGCTAATGCTGTATTTAAGGCCTGGTCGCCATTCTTCACATCCGAGGCAATTTCCAGAGCCAATTTCTTTGCTTTCTCGGGGTTACCACTCTGCTGCATCACCCAAACGCGATCAACCGGATAGCCTGCTTCATTTGGAAAGCGCTTTTCCTGAGCACGAATCATGTCGGTAGCTCCTTCAAAATTCTTCAATGCCAAAAATGTATTGAGGTAATTGGTATAGATATAGGTGGATGCAGGATTTTTTTTCCAAAGCTGCTCGTACAGGACTGCCGCCTTCTCAAATTCCCCATTCAAATAATATTGGGCTGCCAATTCCTCATCTTTCGACTGGGCACTGGCTACCAAGGGAATCAAGACTAGGAATATCAGAAGAATTCTTGGCATGTGCATCAAAGGTAGTTCGCTTCTTCCATTCTCTGCAAAAAGAATGCAAAAGGCAATTGAATGTTATTACTTTGCATGACCATGAGCGGTTTAAAACGATTAGCATCTGAAACGGCGATTTATGGGGTGTCCACCATCGCCATGCGCATGCTCAATTATTTGCTCGTTCCGCTTTATACCAAACTTTTTTTGCCGGATGCGTACGGGGTGGTTACCTTACTTTATGCCATCCTCGCATTTTTTAATGTGCTGCTCAGCTATGGAATGGAAACGACCTATTTTCGGTTTTCGTCTGATAGCGGTAAGAAAGTCTATTCAACTGCCTTAAATTCCATCTTTGTCACATCATTCCTCTTTCTTTTCCTCACCTGGTTTCAAACGGAACAAATTGCCGGATTAATCGGCATCAGCAATGCCGACCACCTTGTTGAATACTGCCTGCTGATTCTGGTTTTTGACGCCATTACGGCCCTTCCATTTGCCTATTTGCGCAAAGTTGGAAAGCCAAAGCGCTTTGCTGTTCTTCGTTCATTAAATATCCTCGTCAATATTCTCTTAAACATCCTCTGTATCTATTATGCCCCAAAATGGGTAGCAAATGGATGGGATGGATGGGGCATTTTTAGTGCGGTTCCCGAAATCAAATACATCTTTATTTCTGGAGTAATCTCCTCTGGAATGAGTGTCGTATTGTTCGCTCCCGAATTGAAAAGGCTCAACGAGGGTTTTGACTTCAGTCTGTGGCGGAAAATGATTCTCTACGCCTTGCCTTTAGTGTTAGTGGGCTTCGCAGGAATGGTGAATGAGACCTTTGATCGGGTTATCATGAAATACCTTCTGCCTAAAGATATTGCCGACTACCAGATTGGAATTTACGGGGCCTGCTACAAACTCAGCATTCTGATGTCGCTTTTTATTCAAGCCTTTCGTTTTGCTGCCGAGCCTTTTTTCTTTGCGCAAAAGCAAACGGGCGACCGAACCATCTATGCACGCGCCACCCACTTTTTCGCCCTATTCTGTTTGGCCATTTTCCTCATGGTGACCCTTTACCTCGATATTTTCAAACACTTTTTGGATGTCGCCTATTGGGAGGGATTGGTTGTAGTTCCTATTCTTCTTTTGGCAAATCTCTTTCTAGGCGTTTACTATAATCTGAGCATCTGGTACAAGTTGGCTGATAAAACCATGATTGGCGCCTATATATCCATTGGCGGTGCCACGTTTACTATCCTCTTACTCTTTGCGCTTATTCCAACAGCCGGGTATATCGGTGCAGCCTGGGCAACACTCACCGTTTATGGGGGCATGATGGTGGCTTCGTACCTTATCGGACAGAAACATTACCCTATTCCCTATAAGGTGAGAAGCTTTATGCTCTATCTGATCTTCGCCTTGACCCTCTACCTGGCGGGTGAGGCCCTCAACAAAATTGAGTCGGAAGCACTGAAATACACATGGAAAACCCTGCTTTTTCTTGGCTTTATCCTCACCGTGATCCTCCTAGAAAAGCCAAGGAAAATTTTAACTTCGCAGCAAAACACGTAGCATTTTGATACAAATCAAGGTTGTCAATACCTCCGAACATGCCCTGCCAGAACACCAAACTTCTGCATCTGCTGGGGTAGATCTTCGTGCAAATCTTAGTGAAGCTATCCTGCTCCAACCTATGGAAAGGCAGCTCATTCCTACCGGTTTATTCATGGAATTACCCCTGGGTTATGAAGCCCAAATACGCCCGAGAAGCGGCTTGGCCTTTAAACACGGCATCACAGTATTAAATACGCCAGGAACCATTGATGCCGACTACCGCGGAGAAATTAAAGTATTGCTGATCAACCTCGGACAAGAGGCTTTCTCCATAGAAAATGGAGAACGAATTGCCCAAATGATCATTGCTGCTCACGAGCAAATTTCGTGGGAATTAACCGAAACATTAAGTGACTCAGAGCGCAGCGCAGGCGGCTTCGGAAGCACAGGAAAAAATTAACAGAACAAAAACCAAGACATGAATATCATTGTACCAATGGCCGGCATGGGAAAACGCATGCGTCCCCACACTTTAACCGTTCCAAAACCACTTATTCCTGTAGCTGGAAAACCAATCGTTCAGCATCTTGTGGAAGATATCGCTGCCATGTGCACCGAAACCATTGATGAGGTAGCCTTTGTAATTGGTGATTTTGGAAAAGAAACGGAAGCAAAATTGTTGGCCATTGCCGAAGGTATTGGTGCCAAAGGAAAAATTTTCTATCAGGAAGAGGCCTTGGGAACTGCGCATGCCGTTCATTGCGCCAAAGAATGTTTGCATGGAAATATAATCGTAGCCTTTGCTGACACGATTTTCCGTGCCGACTTTAAACTTGATGCAAGCAAGGATGGAGTGATTTGGGTAAATCAGGTTGCCAACCCTGAACAGTTCGGTGTAATTAAACTTGATGCCAATAACCATATCCTGGAGTTCATCGAAAAGCCAAGCACATTCATTTCTGACCTGGCCATTATTGGTATTTACTATTTCAAAGACGGCGACAACCTCTGCAAAGAGATTGAATACCTGATCGACAACGATATCAAAGACAAAGGCGAGTACCAGCTTACCAACGCCCTCGAAAACATGAAAAACAAAGGCTTGAACTTCGAGCCTGGAAAGGTTACAGAATGGTTGGATTGCGGCAATAAAAATGCAACGGTACATACCAACCAGCGTGTCCTTGAAATCAAAGAATCTGCAGCACAAATCGATGCTTCAGCGAGTCTTACCAACAGCACCATTATTCCACCTGTTTTCATTGGTAAAAACGTGAGCATCACAGATTCCGTAGTTGGACCTCATGTATCCTTAGGTGAAGGCAGCTCGGTGGAACGTTCTTTGCTAAGTAACAGTATCATTCAACAACACGCGAAAATCTCCAATGCACACGTTAGCAATAGCATGATTGGAAATCATAGCATTGTTGAAGGCAAAGCTGATGAATTGAGCATCAGCGATTATTCAAGCATTACTACATGATATTTATCCAGAGACTTTTCTTCGCTAGCTCCATAATTGCCCTAGTTTCCTGCGGAACGCCGAAAGCTTCGGTACAACATTCAAAACCCGCAAAAGACAAAGAAATTATTGATGAGCGGGTAAGACTTCGTTTCGATCAAGCCTACCTGAATGGAGAGCGTGAAAAGGCCCTGGGAAATCTGGATAAGGCACTCGCATACTATGAGGAGGCCTTGCGCATCTATCCCAATAGCAGTGCGGCGAATTATGAAATGGCCGACCTGTATTTTACTAAATCCAGACCCGACCTTGCTTATACCGCAATAAACCGCGCGCTGGCCTTAGAAAAAAACAACCGCTACTATTACGATCTTAAGGCACAGATTTGCCATGTTCTTTCGAAAAATACCGAAGCCGCTGAGGCCTTGAAAGAAGTAATCCGATTAAACCCGGGTGGGGTCGAAGCCTATTTTGATGCGGCCAATGAATATATCTATGCCAAGGACTATAAAGCGGCATTGGACATCTATAATCAGATGGAAGAGCGCTTTGGTGTGGGCGAAGATTTGATTCGTCAAAAGGAGCAAATTTACCTGACCATGGG
>JALRIQ010000260.1 GCA_023277325.1 Bacteroidia bacterium
ATCATTATAGCGTATGCGGTTTCCGATATTAGGGATTTTCCCCTGCATTTCAATCAGCATGCCTCCCAAGGTATCCGAATCACCGCGGACATCATCAAATAAGGCAGTATCAATATCTATAATCCGACAAATATCATTGAGTAGGGTCTTTCCTTCAAAAACATAAGTGTGCTCATCCAGATGTGAATAGGAGAAATCATCGTCGTCAAATTCATCCTTGATCTCCCCAAAAATCTCTTCGAGCACATCTTCCATGGTTACCAAGCCAGAGCTTCCTCCATACTCATCCACTACGATGGCCATATGGACTCTTTTTTCCTGGAAGTCATTCATCAAATCGTCCAGCTTTTTACTTTCTGGAACGAAATAAGGCGGACGAATCGCATCTTGCCAAGTGTAGTCGGAAGAACGAATATGTGGAACCAGATCTTTGATATACAAAACCCCACGGATGGTATCGAAACTCTCTTCATAAACAGGAAGTCGGGAATAGCCCCATTCCTTCACCTTATCCAGCACTTCGCTAAAACTGGTATCGATATCTAAAGCAGACACATCCAAACGCGAACGCATGATTTGCTTAACCGGAATATTGCCGTAATTAACGATCCCTTTTAAGATGTCTTTTTCTTCCTCCGATTGGGTGCTATCGTTGGTCATATCAATCGCTTGATTGATATCATCCAAAGAAACCTGATGCCCTTTTTTCGTCATTCTGCGATCGAGGAGGTTGCTGCTTTTCTCCAGGATAAAAACCATCGGCCCGAGTATACGCGATAACCAATAAAGTGGCAACGCCATTAATCGGGTCATGGATTCTTTTTTGGCTGTGGCATAAACTTTTGGGAATACCTCACCAAAAAAGACCAGGACGGCGGTAACAACAATGGCCTGAAGCACAAAGCCAAGTATTGGATTTTCACCAAAATCGAGAATGCTTTTTTGAAAGATGAAGGTGGAGATAAAGACAATGGCCACATTCACAAAGTTGTTCGCAATCAAGATGGTTGCCAATAGCTTTCTATGGTGGTAAAGTAATTTGATGGCGGTCTGTGATACCTTATCTTCTTTCTCGCGAATATCTTGAATGGCCTGTGGTCCTAAGGAAAAGAAAGCTGTTTCTGAAGCAGAAAACAATCCGGACAAGACCAATAATACTGCGGTGCCTCCCAATAACATAAAAAATCCTATCCAATCGCCGCTTTCTAAATTTGTGCGGAGAATTTCCAGGAGTATTAGTGGAGGCTGACTCTGTTCACCAGGGGGAATATCCAATCGGTTTCTAAATTAGTACGTTACAAATCTATTAAAATGGAAGGTCATCTTCATCCCTATCGGCATTGTTTGCTGAAGAATTCTCTTTTATGGATGATTCATTTCCTTCACGTTGCCCACTGCCACTGCTTGTATTGAGAAATGTCATGACATTGCAACGAATAATTTTTGTACTTCTTTCCAGTCCTGTTTCTTTATCGGTCCATGTATTGGTGCGGATTTTCCCTTCCAGGTAGATCAATTTACCCTTCGCCACATACTTTTCAGCGGTGAGCGCAAGGTCGTCCCACATTTCGATGGTATGCCATTCTGTAAGCTCCTGTCTGTTTCCCTGCTTATCGCGGTAGCTTTCCTTCGTAGCTAAGGAAAAATTAGCTACTACACGATTACTTTCCAAGCGACGTACTTCCGGGTCGCGTCCCACATTTCCAACAAGTATTACTTTATTTACCGACATCTTTTTTATGATTTAGGTATTTCACCATGAGCTGTGGAAGTGGTAGTTTTTCCAATTCCTCCCAGCTATACCCAAAGGTATCATTTTTCTTCGCAGCATTCGAACTATTGATTTCCCAAAAATAGGCTTGAATTTTCCTATGACTGAGCAAATGGGTGGTATACCAGTTCCCCTTTAATGTGAGATATTCTGAAGCGGTGCCGAACTTTTCTGAAACCTCCTCTAAGATCTCTTTTGGAGAAAGTTTTGAGCTCGCCTCGATAAGTGGGAAATGCCAGAGTTTTTTCCAGAGTCCTGAATCATCGCGTTGCGTCATGGCGATGCGTGAATTATTATCAAGAATGATAAAGTGATAAAACACTTCTTTCACTTTGGTTTTTGAGGCTTTTACCGGGAAATCGCTTATTCGGTTTGTTCTATAAGCGATACAATCCACCTGAAAAGGACATGTTAAACAATTAGGCTTTTTTGGAGTGCAATGAAGGGCGCCAAATTCCATCATGGCCTGATTAAAAGGTCCTGCAGCGCTATCGGGCATCCATTCACGGGCAATTTCTGAAAAATAGCCATGTGCTTTTGGTGAACCAATTGGCATGTCGATACCTAAAAAACGAGCCACAAAGCGGTATACGTTGCCATCCACCACAGGAACTGGCTCACCATAGGCAAAGGAAGCTACTGCAGCGGCCGTGTATGCCCCTACCCCTTTAAGTTGTAACAGGCCTTTATAATCTGCTGGAAACGTACCATTGCCGACATCTGCCACGTATTTGGCCGTATTATGAAGGTTTCGTGCCCGGCTATAATACCCCAATCCTTGCCAACATTTCATCACCTCTTCTTCTGAGGCCGATGCAAGTGCCTGTACATTAGGAAAATTATCCATAAACTTTTTAAAATAAGGAAGTCCCTGTTCCACTCGGGTTTGTTGAAGGATGATTTCTGATAGCCATATTTCGTAGGGATCAGCGCTACTGCGCCATGGGAGATCCCTACTATTGGCATCATACCAATTCATAAGTCTCTGAAAGAATGCGTTTTCCAAAATAATTTTTAATTCCACTAACAAGAACAAATAAACAGCTTAGCTGTTAAATACAAATAGAAAGGCTAAATTTGGAGCCCTTTAGTAATCAATTTTTACACAACGTATTAAAATTCAATCATTTATAAGCAGATTATGACGAAAGCAGAGGTAATCAACGAAATCGTTAACAGAACCGGAATTGGCAAAGCAGAGGTACAACAAACCGTAGAAACATTCTTCAAAGTGATGAAGACGTCTATGATTGAAGGTAACAACGTTTATTTCCGCGGTTTTGGAAGTTTTGTCTTGAAGAAAAGAGCGAAGAAAATTGCCCGTAACATTTCAAAAAATACGGCCATGGAAATTCCAGCTCATTATATTCCGAAATTCAAGCCTGCAAAGACCTTTGCTGATAAGGTAAAGAAGTCTGAAGCAACTAAAAAGCTTCTCTAGTTAATGAATTCAACGAAACAGGTAGCGTTGCTCTTAGGAGCAGCCTGCCTATTTATCGTTGTTGTTCTTAGTTGGAACAACCTAAATCAAAGCGGTGCTCAGATAGAAAAAGCCGCTACTGCTCCTCAAACATTTGCAATTGATTGGAATCAAACGCTTGGTAACGAGCTTTCGGTACTTCAAATACCGGAAAGCATAATTAAACTCGAAGCTGGTAAATTGGTCATAAGTCATGATGACACAACATCTTTGAGAAATTCACTTGAATTTGCCGTACAGAATAATTACCGCAGCTTAGCCGCTTATTTTCAGCTTCAATTGGCTGAGAAAATGGAAAACGCAGAGGAATGGGAATTAGCCGGACAATCTGTCTATACCTATGCTGTCCAGATGCAAGATACCTTAAGACGCGACTTTTTAATGGCAGAAGCCATTCGTTGTTTTGATCAGGTTCTTGAAAAAAATCCAGAAAATCGCTCAGCTACCTTATATAAAGGATTAGCTCTGGCAGACCGCAGAGAAAGTATGATGCTCGCTGTGCCATTACTCTTGCAAGTCGTTCGGGAAGATTCGACGAATATACTGGCGAATTACACCTTGGGAATGCTTGCAATTGAATCAGGTCAGTTAGATAAAGCATTGAATAGATTTGAAAAATTAATATCTTTGCAGCCCTCAAACGCTGAGTATCATTTCCAAGCCGCAAGGACTTCAGAAATGATGGGCGATAAAGAAGTGGCCCTCAACTACTACCGTGCGAGTCTTGAATTAACGGATAACCCTCAGATTCAGGAACAACTAAAAGAGATTGTTAAACAATTAAAGTAAAGATATATGCCAAGCGGAAAGAAAAGAAAAAGACATAAGATCGCCACGCACAAGAGAAAAAAGAGGCTGAGAAAAAACAGACATAAGAAGAAGTAATTCTTCTATCTGTTTCTTTACACTTTAAATAGCTTCACCCGTGACGAATGAATTGATTATTCAATCAGATTCGTCCGGGGTCTGGATAGCGCTCATCCGCGACCGGAAACTTGTCGAGCTCCATCAGGAAAAAAATCAAAATAATTTTTCTGTTGGCGATATTTATTTAGGCCAGGTACGTAAAATCATGCCTAGTCTGAATGCTGCCTTCGTAAATGTAGGATACGAGAAAGATGCATTTTTGCACTATCACGATCTAGGACCGCAAATACGCTCCCTTAACAAGTTCACGAAATACCGTCTGCAAGGAGGTATCAAAACCGAAAGTTTACAGGGTTTTGATACCGAAGATGATATTGTAAAAACCGGAAAAATCGATCAGGTGCTCACCAAGAATCAGCAGATTCTTGTGCAAATCCAAAAGGAACCCATTTCCAGTAAAGGACCCCGGATTAGTTCAGAACTCTCCTTAGCAGGCAGGTACATGGTACTTGTTCCATTTGCTAATCAGATTTCTATTTCCAAAAAAATCAAGTCATTTGAAGAGCGTAACCGCCTTCGCAATTTATCGCTCAGTATAAAACCGGCCAATTTTGGCCTTATTGTGCGCACTGTTGCTGAAGGAAAACCTGTTGCGGAACTTCATAAAGACTTGCTCTCCCTGCAAGAAAAATGGAAAACCATTTTTACTAACCTTGCATCGGCGAAACCGCCGGTTCGTATCCTCAGCGAAATGGACCGATCCTCTACCCTCATCAGAGACCTGCTCAACGATAATTTCACCAACATACAGGTAGACAGCCCTACTATGTATGAAGACTTACACAACTTCGTTAAAAAGGTATCTCCTGAGTCAGAAAAAATTGTGAAGCTTTATACCGGCAAGGTGCCAATTTTTGATCATTTTGGAATCAACAAACAGATCAAAGGCTCCTTTGGAAAGAACGTTTCCCTTCAAGGGGGTTCTTATTTGGTAATAGAGCATACTGAAGCCCTTCATGTTATCGATGTTAACTCGGGAAGCAAAGCCACTACGGATGCCGACCAGGAAGCCAATGCCTTGGCCGTAAATATCGAAGCAGCTGAAGAAATAGCGCGTCAATTGCGTCTGCGTGATATGGGCGGTATTATTGTGATCGACTTTATTGATCAACGCAATGCACCCAACAAACGCAAGGTTTACGAGAAGCTAAAAGAGGCTATGAAAAATGACCGGGCGAAACATACCATCCTTCCTATGTCGAAGTTTGGTTTGATTCAAATCACCCGTCAACGTGTGCGCCCGGAAATGAATGTAATCACCGCGGAAGAATGCCCTATGTGCAAAGGCAGCGGAGAAATCGCATCAAGTATCTTGATGGTGGATGATATCGTTCAAAAACTGGAATATCTCGTTAATACCTTAAACCTGAAAAAAATTACCATTGTAGCCCATCCGTATATCGCAGCATATATGCGCTCCGGATTCCCAGCCTTGTACTGGAAATGGATGTGGAAGTACAAAGCACGTATTCGCATTGAAGAGGACAACTCTTACCACCTTGGCGAATACTACTTCCTCAATGAAGTCGGAGAAGAAATCATTCTCTAACACACGCTACACGAAGGCACAAAAAAACCGGTTGGGATATCCTAACCGGTTTTTTTTAATTTCTTATTTTAGACCGGGTCTATTGAAGTAGAACAACTGTACCTTCATATTTCCATTCAACACCTTCAATATCAACCACGCGAATTAAGTATACATAAGCACCTGGTTGCGCTAAATCACCTTGGAAGCGGCCATCCCATCCTTCTTCAATGGAAGTCGTCTTATACATCACGGTACCCCATCTGTTTACGATGACCATTTCAAACTCATTGATGTAGTTATCACCAACCGGACGAAGAATATCATTTTTGCCATCGCCATTCGGTGTAAAGCCTGTTGGCATAAACAATTCGAACGGAGGAGCTACAAAAATCTCTTTACTGGAAGTTCCTGGACAACCTGCGCCAGTTTCCACAATTATGGTTACTTCATGGTGACCTGTATCGCTAAAGCCAATGAAAGCAATTCTGCCTGTAACTGTATGTTTACCATCTAGGTACCAGTGAATGATGGCACTGGAATTTTCCTCTTCACTTTCAAAACGGTATACCGTTTCATTGACACCTTGTTTGTACTGATGCTTCTTATAGGTATACGCAGTATGGGGTTCTTCATGAACCTTCACTTTTCCGACTATAAAGTTTTCACAACCTTTATCAGATTTAATCTGCAGGTAGACGGCATATTCTCCAGCACTAGCATATTGGTGTACAGGGTTCATCACCTCTGAGGTAACCTGGTCGCCAAAATCCCACCAGCTCTGAACTACACTTCCCTCGGCAACGGTGCTCAAATTAGTAAAAACCATCGGCGTGCTTTGGCATACATCTTTCGCTTCGAAGGAAGCATTTGGCTGAGGATATACCTGAATCTGGTTGCTTAGCTCTGCCGCACATCCCGCGCGATTCACCAATTTTAGCGTTAAATCATAGACACCAAAATCTGGCATGGTGAAATTTACCTCATTTCCCTTAAACTCACGGCCATCGCTTAATATCCATTGCTCGCTCGCAATTGAACTCAAAGGGTTAACCGATGTATTCATAGCTGTAAAGAGATTTGCCTCCTCACATTGCGCTGGCTCATCGATGAACATAGTCACTTCAGGACTCGGCATCACCATGAAGGTAGTCTGCATTTCATCATAACATCCCTTATCCGATGTTACGCGCAAGCGAACCAATTTAGGACCAGGTGAATTGAATTGAATTCCCAAAACATCTTCTGTGGTGTAGGTTGTCCCTTCGATATACCATTCATAGCTCAGTGCATCATTATTGCCTCCTTTTGAGTCATTGAATAAATCCAAATGACTTTCATTCAAGCAAGGTTCAAATGAACTGGCTATCATATTGGCTTCAGGTGCTTCGAATGTGACTACCTCTTTTGAATAGGTAGCTTCACACCCTTTATTAGAAACAGCTGTGAGTTTAATCGAATACAGTTTGGCATCAGCGTATTGCTGAATTGGTTCTTTCGCGGTGCTGAAATTACCATCACCAAAATCCCAGCTATAACTATCGACAGTACCACTTGCAATAATCGTATTGTTAATCAACTGGATAGGTTTGGTACCAATACATTTACCACCAGAAAGTTCGAATTCTACCTCCGGGTTAGGATAAATATTCACCTGAATGGTTTGAGTGGCCTCACATCCTTTAATGTCTATAACCGTCGCATTGATTGCATACACTCCCGGAGCAGTATATTTAAACGCAGCCTGGTTTCCGGTGAAAGTCATGCCTGAACTGCTATAAACCTTCGAGGCGATTGATCCATTCGGACTTACAGATTTATCGTTTAAAAGTACAACGTTGTCAGCAAAGCAATTGGCACTTGAATCGATGGTATACTTCAACTGAGGAGATGGATACAAGAACAATTCCTGAATGGCTGTGTCTTTACATCCGTCGTTTGAAATGGTAACCAGAGAAACTTTGTTCGCTCCTTCCTCTGGGAAGGTAAAGGTCGAACCTGAGTTTATAGAACGTTTGCCGTCTGAAAACTCGAAGAAATACATTTTCAATTCGCCGTTATCCCGGTCTGGAAAACTTACCTCAAAACTGTGCTTGTCAAAACATTGCTCCGCACTATTCACCTGGATAGATGCCGGAACAACAGGCAATACCTCAATATTTTCGGTAGCTCTTGCTTTACAGCCATTTTCATTGATGGTCTCTAAATTCACTTCATAGGCACCTGCCAATGCATAACTATGTGTTGTTTGACGGCTGGAAGAAGTAAATCCATCTCCAAAATTCCATAAAACACTTGATACACGGTCTATTTGCGCCAAGGTGAAATTGAAGGCGTTTTTATTCTCGCAGGATGAAGCAGTATTGGAAATGATGCTAACAATTGGTTTATCCACTGTAACAGCGACCGTATCTCTTGCTATACAG
>JALRIQ010000261.1 GCA_023277325.1 Bacteroidia bacterium
TATACAGGTTAATTACGTTACTTTTAAAACAGATTGGAAAGTTTCAAGCTAAATATCTTGAAGAGAGATAACTTCTAGTTTCTTAGTTTTTAAAGACTTAATACCCTCCAAGCAAGCAATACAAGCAAAAAACGCAATGACTTGGTCATGGTTAATAATGGAAACGTTAAGTGGACCTAAAAGTTTCTTCCACTTATCGAATAAATTCAAATTTAACGATTCAAACGGAGTAATCGTTGCCTAAATTTTCCTCCTTTCTTAAGCTTTGGCTGCTGCATGCATTCGCTTATCTTTGCGGCCGTTTATGGAAAGAAAAGTTCGGGTGCGTTTTGCCCCTAGTCCGACAGGACCTCTGCATATTGGAGGAGTTAGAACAGCCTTATACAATTACCTCTTCGCAAAAAAAAATGGCGGCGATTTTTTGCTTCGCGTTGAAGACACGGATCAAACCCGCTTTGTGCCAGGAGCAGAAGAATATATTATTGAGTCGTTGAAATGGCTCGGAATCTCTCCTGATGAAGGACAGGGATTCAACGATGGACCTTATGGACCTTACCGTCAAAGTGAGCGTAAACCCATGTACCGTCAATATGCCGACCAGCTTATTGAGTCCGGACATGCCTATTACGCCTTCGACACTGCCGAAGAGCTCGATACCATGCGTGACACCTTGAAGGCAAATGGAATGTCACCACAATACGATGCCGTATCTCGAATGAGCATGAAAAACTCGCTGACCTTGAGTTCCGACGAAGTACAAAAACGCCTCGACGCTGGAGATCCATATGTGATTCGTATAAAATTACCCCGCAAAGAAGAAGTACGCTTTCATGATATTATCCGCGGTTGGGTGGTTGTGCATACCAATGCAATGGATGATAAAGTGCTTTTCAAATCTGACGGAATGCCTACTTACCATCTTGCAAACGTGGTTGATGACTATTTGATGAAAATCAGTCATGTGATCCGCGGCGAAGAATGGCTTCCCTCTGCTCCTCTCCATGTCATGCTTTATCGCTACCTGGGTTGGGAAGATGTTATGCCGGAATTTGCCCACCTACCTTTGATCTTGAAGCCTGATGGCAATGGAAAATTGAGCAAACGTGATGGAGATCGTTTGGGATTCCCAGTGTTTCCTTTGAACTGGACTGACCCAAAAACTGGCGAACTTTCAAGCGGATACCGTGATGCCGGTTATTTCCCGGAAGCAGTGGTAAATATCCTCGCCTTCCTTGGCTGGCACCCAGCGGATAACAGAGAACTTTTTGAACTGGAAGAGTTGGTGCAAGAATTCAGCCTCGAGCGCGTTAGCAAGTCTGGAGCAAAATTCGACGTGCAAAAAGCATTCTGGTTCAACCAGCAATATTTGCGCAACAAAACAGATGAAGAATTGGCTTCAGCCTTGCAGCCATTCCTCGATAAAGAAGGAGTTCAGGTTGATAAAAGTTACCTCAACCAGGTTTGTAGGCTTATGAAGGAGAAAGTAAGCTTCATTCATGAGATCTATCAGGAAGGACGTTATTTCTTCGAGCCAGCTGCGAATTGGGACAGTGCCTTGATCCAAAAGAAGTTTAAAGATTTCACACCAAGTGTATTGGCTGATTTAAAAGATGCTATTGAAAGCAGCGACAGCTTTACGAAAGAAACAATTGAGCACCTTTTTCATGCTATCGTAGAAGAGAAAAACGGACGTAAGTCAGGCGAAATGATGCTGGCCTTCCGCTTATCTGTTTCTGGTGTTGCAGGCGGTCCTCCTATTTTCGATATGATTGCCGTAATGGGCAAAGAGGCAACCTTGCGTAACATGAACGCTTTCCTTTCTTTCTATCAAGGAATAAGCGCTAATTAAGCATGTACGCTACTTGCGACGTATGTGTTATAGGAGGCGGAGCAGCCGGCTTTTTCGCTGCCATTCAAGTCGCTTCGAGCACACAAACCTTGCGGGTGCAAATCCTTGAACGCAGCAATAAACTGCTGTCGAAAGTGATTATCTCCGGTGGAGGACGTTGCAATGTTACCCACGATTGCAAAGACATCGAAAAGCTCAGCACCTTCTATCCGAGAGGAGAAGCATTTTTAAAGGAAAGCTTTCAATACTTTGCTGTTGAAGATACCATCCAATGGTTTCGGGAACGCCGTGTCAAGCTCAAAACGGAGAGCGACGGACGTATGTTCCCCATTACCGACGATTCGCAAACTATTGCGCATTGTTTGATTGAAGAGGCAAAAGCCCGAGGCGTAAAGGTGGTGACAAAATGCGCGGCCCAAAGCATCAAAAAAACAAAAGAAGGATACGAACTTGAAACCAGCGCCGGTTCCGTATTGTGCAAAAACCTCATCATCGCGACAGGTGGAGCTACGAAGGAATTATCCCTTTCCTGGGTCCACGATTTAGGAATCGCTACAACCCCTGTAGTGCCTTCTCTTTTTACCTTTAACCTGCCCAACGACCCCATTCGTGAACTGTCTGGAGTAAGCGTTCCTTATGGGGCTATCCGTATTCGAGGTCAGCACGATTACCAAAAAGGCCCATTGCTTATTACCCATTGGGGACTAAGCGGTCCTGCTGCATTGCGCCTCAGTGCCTGGGAAGCTCGCGCTCTGGCTGCGAAAGGGTATAATGTGGATTTAGAAGTTGACTGGACTGGGCTTGGCGATATGAATAAACTGGTTGAGCACTTGCGCGCTTATGCC
>JALRIQ010000262.1 GCA_023277325.1 Bacteroidia bacterium
GAGGGCATTCAGCAAGGTCGACTTTCCTACACCAGAATGTCCGGAGAAGAGCGTGGTGCGGTCGGCCAGCTTTTCGCGAAGCTCATGCATATTGGTCCCTCGCGCAGCCGAAACCTGGATGCAGTCGTAGCCGATCTTTTCATAGATGCGCTCGTATTCCAGCAATAAGGCCGACTCGAGCTCTCCATAAATATCAATCTTATTAAAAACGATCAGGGCAGGAATATGGTAGGCCTCGGCGGTGAGCAAAAAGCGGTCGATGAAACCGGTGGAAGTTGCCGGGGTGGCCATGGTAACCACCAGGGCTACGAGGTCCATATTCGCGGCAATGATCTGCGTTTGCTTGGAGAGGTTATTCGACTTGCGGATGATATAATTCCGGCGATCGAGAATTTTGTGGATATTCACCAGGTCGTCTTCCTGGCTATTGGGTTCTTTATCAAAAAGCACCTCGTCGCCCACGGCTATGGGGTTGGTACTTTTGATATCGTCTAAACGAAGTTTCCCTCGCGCCCGACCTCGGTATTCGTGCTGGTCTTCCCCAAGAATTTGGTACCAGGAACCGGTCGATTTGAGCACGAGTCCTTTCATCCCCTAAAAGACTTCTTTGGCCACGGCATAAGTAGCCTCTGATTTACCCATGGTATAATAATGTAAAACAGGAACGCCTGCTTCTTTGAGCTCCTTGCTTTGTTGAATGCACCAGTCGATACCAATCTGTTTTACCTGCTGGTTGTCTTTGGCTTTCTCCACCGCATTTACCAAATCATCTGGAAGGTCGATATGGAAAATTTTCGGCAGGGCAAACAGCTGTTTCTGTGCGGCGAAAGGCTTAAGCCCTGGGATGATTGGAATATGGATATCGTTGTCGCGGCACAATTGCACGAAATCGAAATACTTCTTGTTATCGAAGAACATCTGCGTTACCAAAAACTCAGCGCCGGCTTCCACCTTTTTCTTAAGGAAGCTGATATCGGAGCGTAGGTTCGGTGCATCCTGGTGTTTCTCCGGGTAGCCGGCCACACCGATACAAAAGTCGGTAGGGGTAGCGTTTTTCAGTTCCTGGTCGATATAGAGGCCCTTGTTCATGTCGCGTACCTGGTTCACCAGGTCGAGGGCGTTTTCATTGCCGCCTTCTTCCGGCTTGAACATGGCATCGCCTTTCAGGTTATCGCCACGAAGCGCCAATACGTTATCAATGCCTAAAAAAGCCAAATCGATGAGGGCGTTTTCTGTTTCTTCCCGGCTAAATCCGCCGCAGATCAGGTGAGGTACCGCGTCAACATGGTATTTGTTCATGATTGCCGCACAAATTCCAACCGTTCCCGGACGTTTACGAGTAGCCACTTTATCGAAGCCACCATCAGGACGTTCGCGGAGCACATATTCTTCGCGGTGGTAGGTAACATCAATAAATTTAGGATCGAAGTCCATGAGCGGGTCAATTCCCGTATACAGCGATTCGATGCTATTTCCCTTTAATGGGGGCAATATCTCAAAGGAAAACAAGGTTCCTTTGGCGTTTTTAATATGATCAACAATTTTCATTGGAAGACAAAAATAGCAGAAAGCAGGGAGATTCGGCCCTTTGCTTTCTATTGCTTTAACAAGAATATTCGTTGAAAGATTTGACAGATAGAATAACCCATTGGTTTTTACGTGAAATTGCGTGTAAATTTAACTATGAGAAAATCCGTTTTCGCACTTGCTCTCCTGGCTGTAAGCTGCCTGTTTTTAGGCGCTTGCGATTGGGGCTCCTCCTCTGTTGAGCCCATTGGTCCAGGGAACTCCTCCTACACGCCCATACTTATGAAGCGTAGTGATTTGGAAAACTCTGTTAAGGTAATGGATAAGGCCGTGCTCAGAAACCCAGGCAAGATCTACCACTATAACCAGTATATCTTTATCACGGAAAAGTATGAAGGCATCCATATTCTGGACAATTCAGACCCAAAGAATCCGGTGAATAAGTCCTTTATCTCGATTCCGGGATGTGTGGATTTGGCGGTAAAAAACCAGGTGCTTTATGCCGATAACGCGGTAGACTTGGTGAGCCTCTCTATCGCCGACCTTAACAATATCCAGGTGCTTAGCCGAAACGCCAATGTGTTTCCTGAGTTATTGCCCCCTGATTTTATTAGCATGCCGGAAAAATACAAGGCTGAAAACCGTCCGGAGAACACCATCATAATTGCATGGAAATGAAAAAATTTAGTTTCTACCTCCTACTTATGACCCTCGTTCTGTCTTGCGGAAAAGACGGGTCCAGCGATACAGCCACAATTTCTGGCAGCAACGAAACACCAGGAAATTCTGGCGGCGGAGGGTCAACCGCGCGTTTTGCCATTAGCGGAAATACGCTCTATACGGTAAATACCCGTTCCCTTAAAACCTTTGATATTTCCACTCCGGGAAAACCGGTAGCGCAATCGATTACGGCTATCGGAAATGATATTGAAACGATTTTCCCAAAGGATGATTACTTGTTTATTGGCTCTCAGTCGGGCATGTTTATTTATGATATCAGTAATACCGCAGCGCCAATGCGTGTTGGCCATTACGAGCATGTGGTTTCCTGCGATCCGGTAGTTGCCAATGATGACTATGCTTATGTTACGCTAAGGTCTGCCATGAACGGACAATGCCGCAGAGGAATCAACCAATTAGAAATTTTAGATATCAGCAATCCTGCTTTTCCGCAGATAATCAGCCAAAAGCCCATGAAATCGCCACGCGGCTTGGGCATCGACGCCAACCTGAATCTTTATGTATGCGATGAAGGACTGGTTCATTTTGATGTAACGCAGCCTAACTTTATTAAACAACTTGGTGTTTACCCAATGGATGGTGCTTTGGATGTTATTCCTGTAGGAAACCGCCTATTTGTGATTGCCCAGGATGGTTTTTACCAATATGAGTTGGTGAATGGGGCGCTGAGTTTATTGAGTAAAATTCCTGTTGGATGAGAATAGGCATTTTTGCACTACTCTGTTTTCTGTCATTTAGCCTCTGTAGCCCCTCAGTTTCGGGTCAGGATTCCACTGCGAATCCTCACCCAAAATTATTGGTGGGGCTATCTATACCCCATATATTCCTCAAAGGCTGGAAGCTGGATGTGATTACACCCCTTGCCCCTAAATTTCACATGTACCTATCCCCGGCATATTATTTGGGACAGCAAGAGTACCAGGAAAGTGCCGAGGTGAGCGGTTATGGCTTGCATGGAGGTGGCCGCTTTATTTTTTGGGATGAAATGAATGGCAAAATCCGGAATATGGCATTTGTGCATCTTTCTCTGGGGTATAACCATTTTCGTATTGATACCCGAGATCTCGTATGGGTGGAAAAAGACTTCAATAACCAAAAGGTATTGGTTCAGGAGACGGCGCCAGTTTTTAAAGAATACAACCGCGTGAGCTATGATTACCTGCTGGGCATGATTTGGAAGAAACAGAGTGGTTTTTATACCGAATGGAACTTTGGCATTTCTGTGCGCAGGGTGAAGAGGAAGTTCTCAGAAAACTATACGCCAAGCTATTTGAATGATGAATTTACCTGGAGCTATGGCCGTGCGGGGGTATTGCCCACTATGGGTTTTCGCGTTGGGTTTATGCTCGACTAGTGCCATTTAGGGGCAGGTGAAAGAACAGGTTTAGCCCAATAAAAGCCTGTATATTTGTACCTTTCTATGAAAAACTTTTTCCGGATGCTCCGGTATGCTCGTCCATACAGGAAGCTGGCCTACTTCAATATTCTTTTCAACTTTCTGAGCATCGTGTTTGGGATGGTATCCTTTACCATGCTGATGCCCTTCCTGAACTACCTGTTTGGCAAGGCGCAAGATGTGAGTGTGGAAGGAGCCACGGGAATTACCAAGCTGAATAACCAGTTTATCCTCTTCCTGAAAGACCTCAGCGGCGATGATACGGGTATGGGTCTTTTGCTGGTCTGCATTGCCGTGGTGGTATTTACCATCCTTAAAAATATTTTCCGCTACCTGGCGCTTTATGTGCTGATTCCCTTCCGCAACAATACCATTCGCGATTTGCGTAATGCCGTCTATAAAAAAGTGATGCGTCTGCAACTGAGCTATTTCTCCGATGAGAAAAAGGGAGATATCATCTCGCGCATGAGCAACGACATGACCGAGGTAGAATTTGCCATCATGACCAGCCTTGAGGCCATCTTTAAGGCGCCTTTTTCCATTTTGGTTACCCTGGTTATTCTTTTGGTGATGAGCTGGAAACTGACCCTCATCATCCTGATACTTCTTCCTTTGAATGGCATCCTGGTATCACGCATTGGTAAACGTTTAAAGCGTCATGCCAGCAGAGCACAAGGACGCTTGGGCATGCTCATGTCGCTCTTTGAAGAAAGTCTTGGTGGCATTCGTATCATCAAAGGATTTGGGAAAGAAGCCTATTTCTTTCGCAAGTTCAGTATGGAGAACCGCCACCTGAATAAGATCAACGTTTTGGTGAACCGTTCGCGTGACATCAGTTCGCCGCTATCGGAAACCTTAGGGTTCATCACCTTGAGTATTGTTTTGTATATCGGAGGACGCATGGTGCAAACCGAAACAGGCATCATGGATCCATCCGCATTTATCCTCTTTATCGTACTATTTGCCCAGGTGATTGACCCGGCCAAAGCCTTTTCTACCGCTTTTTATAATGTACAAAAAGGATCTGCCAGCGCCGATCGGATTGAAGAGATCCTGCAAATACCAGAGACCTTAAAAGAGGCAGAAAACCCAATCGGGCTTACTCAAATTCAGGATGGGGTAGAGTACAAAGGAGTAGGCTTCTACTATACGCCGGAGAAAAAGACCCTGCACGATATCAGCTTTAAAATTCCGAAGGGAAAAACCGTAGCGCTGGTTGGTCCTTCGGGTAGTGGTAAATCAACCTTAGCCGACCTGCTCGCCCGTTTTTATGATGTAAGCGAAGGCCATGTATTATTTGATGGAAAAGATATCCGTGATATCAAGGTAAAAGACCTTCGTGGATTGATGGGCTTGGTTACGCAGGAGTCGATTTTATTCAACGACTCGGTGTATAACAATATCACCTTCGGAAATCATGAGGTTTCCTTTGAACAGGTGGTAGAAGCGGCCAAGGCGGCGAATGCCCATGAATTTATTGTGGAGATGGAAAAGGGCTATTATACCAATATTGGCGACCGTGGAGGAAAGCTCAGCGGAGGTCAACGCCAACGTATTGCCATTGCCAGGGCCATCCTCAAGAACCCACAGATCTTAATCCTCGACGAGGCCACATCCGCCCTCGATACCACCAGCGAACGCTTGGTTCAGGAAGCCTTAAATACCCTGATGAAGAACAGAACCTCTCTGGTCATCGCCCACCGACTGAGCACCATTCAAGGCGCCGACCTAATCATTGTGCTGGATAATGGAAACATCATCGAGCGCGGCACCCACCAAGAGCTTTACGAGAAGAACGGCATGTACCGTAGCCTGCTGGAGATGCAGCAGATGGCTTAGTTGGGAGAGATTTCTAAGACGGCCAGATTTTCAGACCTCCAGACTTACAGACCCTCATGGCCCTAAACTTAGCCGTCATCCTGAGCTTGCCGAAGGACGAAGAGCGTGGTCCCTTCCTTCATAGCATACTTGCAACCACAATTCGAATAAACTCTGCGCCTCTTCCCTCTGCGCCTCTTCCCTCGGCTCCGCTAACGCTCCACTCCACCTCCGCTTATCGCTCCGGCGGACGCAGTCGGGATGACGGCTCTTTACCATGCCCTAACCCCTTTTTTCACGGTTTCCAAACCACCTCAAGCACTGCCGAATTCTGCATATCCGATTTCATCCTTACGACCCGAAGTTCCTCTCCATCCTGGATGCGGATTTCGTAGGTATTGGGCTTGATTTTTCCTTCATTGATGGCATGGACGATTAGTCGGTTTCCACCAGGTTTTAGCTTGAAGGGAATGCAGTGAGGTTCTTTTTCCAGGCCGATGGCAACGGAGATCAGCGAGTCGTTCCACATGACCTGAATGGAGTCGCCGTCGATGGTTTGATCATCCAAAAAGCAGAAAGTGAGGGATTGATTTTTTACCTCCAATTGTTCTGCTTCCTTCAGCGTCCTTTCAATATAAGGTTGTGGAGGCGTGGTGATTACTGGGTCGGCCACGATGCTGACCTTCTTGGCTTTTTTGTCTTTGCCCAGGCGTTTGAAATTGTATTTGAGGCTAAGGCGCAGGTGAGACCCAGTTGCGGTGATGCGCTCTCCATAGCGGTTATCGACGCCGATATAGACATGATCGATGATATTGCGCCAGCCATGGTAATAGGCTAGCTCAAATGAAAGTTTGCCTTCTTTGCCCATATAGGCGGTCTCGATTCCTCCGCCCAGGGTGGGGTAGAATTCAGGTGACCTTTTGATGTTCACCACCTTATTGCTTTTGGGGATAGAATAGGCAAAGTTGAGGTGGCCTCCGTAATTGAATTTCATGGTCCAGAAACTGCCCAGCCATTTGTAGCGACTGAAGTACAAGGGCATGCTCAGGTTTCTATAACTGATTAAGGAGGAGATGCTTCGTTCGCTGTGCAGCTTATACCCACGGGCGCCAATTTCAAAGCCCATATTAAAGCTATACTGTTCATTGAGGTAAGTTTCGAGAAGCACACCCCAGGTGAATTTCCGGGCAAAGTTCTGGACGACGGTCAGCTGCGGATTAGGGTATCCATCCAACACCGAGTAGAGGGGATAAATGGTGTTTTTTCCCGTCTTATTATCGGGCGAAGTAAATTGGGTGCTGCCATCGATAAAGCGGTTGCCAAAAGTAACCGTCGGACTCATGGTGAGGTACACATTGTACTTCCTTTGTCCCCAACTTTGGAGAGCGATACAGAGAAACAGAAAAACAGCTAGCCCGCGCATAATTGGTTAACGGGAATATAGCAGGAATAGTTGGATTGATGGAGCTTAAATGGCTCCTTCGTTTTTCATTTTTTCGGCGTTTTCTGCCAACTGCAACTGATCGATGATATCCTGGATATCCCCATTCATCACAGCATCAAGGTTATAGGCAGTAAGTCCGATACGGTGATCCGTGATGCGACTTTGCGGGAAATTGTAGGTCCTGATTTTCGCCGAACGGTCGCCGCTGGAAACCATGGTTTTCCTTTTGCTGGCAATGGCGCTCAAGTGTTTTTCCAACTCGATTTCGTAGAGTTTGGTTCGGAGCATCTGCATGGCACGTTCGCGGTTACCAAGCTGAGAACGTTCTACCTGACAAACTACCACGATACCAGATGGTTTATGGGTAAGCTGTACTTTGGTTTCTACCTTGTTCACGTTCTGTCCACCTGCACCACCGGAGCGTGAGGTTTGCAGTTCGATATCCGCCGGGTTGATTTCCACGTCGACTTCTTCTGCCTCAGGCAAAACGGCCACGGTAGCAGCCGAGGTATGCACACGTCCCTGGGTTTCTGTAGCAGGCACACGTTGAACACGGTGAACGCCTGATTCAAACTTGAGGATGCCGTAAGGGCCATCGCCCGTTACTTCAAAAATAACTTCCTTATAACCACCCGCGGTTCCTTCCGTTACGTCGATTACTTCTGTTTTCCAGCCTTTATCGTCGCAATAGCGGGTATACATGCGGTAGAGGTCACCGGCGAAAATACTGGCCTCGTCGCCACCGGTACCGGCACGAATTTCTACCACACAGTTTTTATCGTCTTCCGGATCTTTTGGAATGAGCATGATGCGCACTTCTTCTTCCAAAACCGTTTTTTCCTTTTCGAGGGCTTCTAGTTCTTCTTGCGCCATATCGCGCATTTCTGGATCTTTTTCAGTTTTGAGAATTTCGCGCGCATTCTCCAGGTTCTCGAGTAGGTTTTTGTAGATTTTATATTTCTCTACCACAGGAGTCAGGTCGCGGTACTCCTTGTTTAATTTGGCAAAACGCTTCATGTCGGCCACTGCTCCCGGATCTCCAAGAGCGATGCCCACATCTTCCCAACGTTGCCTGATGGCTTCCAGTTTGTCCAACATAAGGCGCAAAGATAAAGATTAAGGTTGAGGTTAAGGCTGAGGCTGAGTTGAATGGAAGGGCAAATTTTTTCTCAACTGTATTCTCGCCTTTATTCTCAAGCTCGTCATCCTGTGCGAGGCTTTTCGCCTAGTCGTAGGGCTCATCCTTATTATCTTGCATACATGGAGTGGACAATCGAACAAGAAGACAATGGCACCAAAGGCCGTTTTTATATTGTATCAGAAGGCAAGGAGCTGGGAGAAACGACCTATGTCTATGCCGACGTTTTGGTTTAGCGACTCACCATCACATTGCAGCCGCGCATATCGCTAAAGTCGAGGCGGCCCAGCACTTCGAAACTTCCATCGGGGTAGACGATGCCCAAATCTTCGGTTTCTATAAAACTGCAGCTATAGATATTCGCCAGGTCGATCACACAAAGGCGCCCTCGTTTGGCGACCAGGTTTTTTGAAAAGGGATCTCCCTGATCGCGAACAAAAACACGCATCCAAGGCGGACATTCAAAACGGCCATCTCCTTTGGAATAGGCTTGTGAGAGTAGCTCCGTCATGCCATATTCCGAATGAATTTTTTCTACGCCCAAAGCTTCCGTAAGGATGGCGTGTAACTCACTGCGGACCATCTCTTTTTTTCTTCCTTTCATGCCTCCCGTTTCCATCACCACAAGGTCGGAAGAAGGCAGCGTGAACTTTTCGGCGAAGTCGAGTAGCCCAAAGGAAACGCCAAGCAGAAGGGTCTTCTTTTTGCTTTCTATCTTTTTTAATAGAAGCTGTTGGAGGGTTTCATGCTGGTCGAGGAAAAAACCACTGTCTGGGTCCTTGCTTTGTGTGACCAGATCCTGGGCCATGGCAATAAGGGAACTTCCCTCGCGCTCCATATAACCAGGTAGCAGGCAGAGGATGCACCAGTCTTCGGGGTTTCCATAAAACAGTTCAAAGCATTTTCTATAGCTCAGCTGGTAAAGGCTATTGTCGGCCACCTTATGTTCGCTTGGTCCTTTTCCGCTTGTGCTGCTGCTGAAATAACTGATTTCCGGAACAAGGCCCTGGGCGATGATGTCATGACTTTTAAAAAGGGAGATGGGAAGAAATGGAATCCATTCTGGGAGGATGGATCCATGCGCAGCAAAGCCGATCAATTTCTGGAAAAGCTGATAGGGCAGTACTTTTTCAGTCTGGTAGGAAAATACCTCCATCGCCATTTCGTTGAAATTGGTGTAATTTGTGTTCTCTATGATGGCAATGGCTCTTTCCCGATTCATGTTTCCCGTGTCAAAATTAAGTGTTCTTCTTGTATTGCTCATGGTTCTGTCCTGCTCCAAAGAAGAAACAGGTAGCGAGATTCCATCCATCTCCTATTCGGGATATGAAAAATTCCAAAATGGCCTGGGTAAGGATTCTTTGTTGGTGATCCGCTTCAATTTTCAAGACGGCAATGGAGATATCGGTTATACTGAGGCGGACACAAATAGCCCATTTCGCATTGGCGAACCTTATTTCTATAACCTGCACAATGACTTTTATGGAAAAATGAATGGAGCGAAGGTGTATTATATAGATGGATTTTCGAACGATACCATCCGCTATAACCAACGCTTACAAAGCATCACTCCAGAAGGAAAATACAAGGGGATTAGCGGTTCGATGGAGCTGCGTGTCGACTTTTCGCTATTGCTGCTGAATGGCTATTCGCCGGATAAGGTGCAGCTTGAATTGTGGTTGAATGATCGCGCTTTGAATGAGAGCAACCGCATCCTCACACCAGAAATAGACCTCGATATATAAAAAATGGCCGGAACTAGCCGGCCAGAAAGATTCTATTGATTCAGTATGAATTAATAGTCGTCGTCGTCGTCATCGAAATCATCGAAGTCGTCAAGTTGGAAATTCAGCTCATCGTCTGAAGGCACGGCATCAAAATCTTCATCGTCGTCTGGGTTAAGCGACTGCTTTTTGTACTTGTCGATTTTTTTGTCATTCGAAGCTTTCGGCTTCGGAGATGAGGGCTTTTTCTTTCCGGCGATCCTGTCGGTCCCTGTTTTTTTCATTTTAATCTAGTCGTTAATTATGTGAATTTAAGGCTTTTCGCGTGCTGTTACTAGGTCTTAATTTCATAAAGCTAATTTACGGGAAATCGGGAGGAATAACGCAAGGCTTTTTTTTGAATAGATGCGTAAATTTTTTAGAAATTCCGTTGTTTTTCCTGTTTTCAGGCGGTTTACGCGAAATAGGCCGACTGAATTTCGTCGAAAGTTGCGCAATGGGCATCTACGATATCTGCAATTTGGGGCGAATAACCACCACCCATGGCGGCTACAAGCGGAATTCCCTTTTCCGCAAAAAAGCGGGCAACAATTCGATCTCTTTCTCGGCATTCTGCTTTGCTTAGGGCAAGTTTTCCGAGCTTATCACCGGCCAGCACATCCACGCCCGAAACGAAAAAGACCAATTCTGGCTTCACTCGATCCATAATTTGTGGTAGGGCTTGTCGTAGCGTTTCCAAATAGAAGTCGCCGGGAGTTCCTGTAGCCAAAGGAATATCCCAATCTGATTTTTCCTTATGATGGGGGTAATTGTCTTTGCCATGCATACTGAAAGTATAGACACGCGGATCATCCATAAATAAAGAAGCCGTTCCATTCCCCTGATGAACATCCAGGTCGATCACGGCAATTTGTTTGACCTTGTTATGATGAAAGAGGTAATTGGCCGTGACACCAAAATCATTAAAAATACAAAAGCCTTCACCGCTGTTTTTATAGGCATGATGCGTTCCTCCTGCCACATTCATGGCAGCACCTTCGGAGAGGGCGGACAATGCACAATCGATTGTTCCCTGGGTGATCACCCTTTCGCGGTCGGCCAATTGCTGGGAGAGGGGAAAGCCAATTTTTCGCATGGCCCGAGGCTCTAGCTGCAAGGAAAGCACCTGCTGCACGTATTCTTCGCCATGGGTGAGTAAGAGCGTAGTTTCATCCACCATCACGGGCGCAAAGAACTGTTCTTCCCTGGCAATTCCCTGGTGCTTGAGTTGCTCAGGAATGAGTGCATACTTGTCCATTGGAAAGCGATGACCTTCAGGAAGAGGGTGGCAATAAAGATCTGACCAGGCGATGCGCATCTTTTATGGAAAGGTTTTTGTTCTTAACTTCGTGTCTAATGAAAAGGTTTGCCGCAATAATACTGCTCTTGCTCTATTCGACTGCCAATTTTGGCTTGTCGATGCGCTTGGACTATTGCGGCGACCGACTCAGCGATATCGCCTTTTACTCTGGCGAAAAGCAGCTTTCTGAATGCTGCGTGATGATGGGTCTTGATGAGGATTGCTGCAATTCCGAGCAAATTTTCCTCCAGGAAGATTCTGATAAGATTCAAAAAACCACTTCGGATGATAACATCCAGGTTGTGGCCGTGGTGCAGACAATTCCATCTACAAATCCCATCACTCCTTTAAATGAAGAGGCCAGATTGTATTGCCTCAAAGCGGATTCTCCGCCCAAAAAAGTGCGGCTCCACGTGGAGCATGCGTGCTTTTTAATTTGATGCCCTTTTTTTCACAGGCCCTATGCGGGCACCCTATTTTTTACCCTTTTACTTACTACCATGAAACAAGAAATAATTGTTCGTGGAATGACATGTGGGCACTGTGTAGCCTCCGTTTCTTCCGTACTCGAACAGCATAAAGAAATTGAAAACTTTAACGTGAACCTGGAAACGGGTCGCGTTCAATTAGAACTCAATCAAGAAATCAATTTGGCTCAAGTTCAAGAAGAACTCAGCAAACTTGGCCGTTACACCATAGAATTAACCCATCATGAAAGCAATTAAAAATGCGCCAACTCGTAAAGACGAAATAAACAGCATAATTAAATACAAAGAAATACTTTGCAAATCTAGTCCTGGAAATGAAGCCACGTTTTGCATCTAGAACCCCTTCGACGAAATTTCTTCGAATATGAAATTAAAATAATCTGTGAGAGAAGTGAGCGTATATGGTGCTAAAATGGCCATCGCCCCGAGAACTACAAATAATTTAGGTACGAAACTCAATGTCATTTCTTGAATAGAAGTTGCTGCCTGGATTAAACCAATAATTAGACCAATTGCTAATGCTATTGCTAAGATTGGCCCAGCAGTTTTGATAATCTGCAAGAAAGCAAAACTTAAATATTGAACATTTTGATCATATTGCATTTAGATCACCCCACAATAAATGTCGAAGATAATGAGCCAATAGTCATGGCCCAACCGTCTACAAGAACAAAAAGCAATAATTTAAATGGTAGCGAAATTAACATTGGCGATAACATCATCATACCGAGAGACATCAAGATTGAAGCAATCACCATGTCAATTACGAGGAACGGTAAAAAAATAACTCTTAAGAAAAATGTATTTAATATTGTAAGAGAAAAAAAATGGTACCACCTACCAAAAAATAATAAAATAAATTTTCTGTCAACAAAATCTGGCGACACTATTGGCAATCATTCTGTAATCCTAACTAACAAAAAAGAAACTCTAAACTTAATTCATGAGGCACATGATAGATCTTTGTACTCGGAAGGAGCTTTAAAGGCAGCTAAGTGGCTAATTAATAAAAAACCTGGTTTGTATTCAATGAAAAATGTTTTAAATTTTAAATAATTTAAAGCATGAACA
>JALRIQ010000263.1 GCA_023277325.1 Bacteroidia bacterium
CGAGGCTCATTAATCTTTTCAACAACTGAGATAACACATGGAAAAGCAGCGTTCATTTCATCAACGCCAGCTTCGGTAACACGTGTAATCGAAACCTTCTGTGCTGCCGGATCTACCTCAACCTTTGAGGCAAAGGTTAACTGTGCAACATTTAAACGTTCAGCCAACATCGCTGGAACTTGCGCCGTTCATCAATTTGTGAAGATTGGTGCCCATGCCATGGTAGCTGGCGGATCCTTGGTAAGAAAAGATGTTCCTCCCTACACGAAGGCAGGACGTGAGCCACTTTCTTATGAAGGGGTGAACTCCATCGGACTGCGCAGAAGAGGCTATACTACAGAGAAGATTTCCGAAATTCAGGAAATCTACCGTATACTTTACCTACGCGGACACAATAACTCCAAAGCCATTTCCATCATTGAAAAAGAGATGGAACCTACCCGCGAGCGCGATGAAATCGTTTCCTTCATTCGCGATTCAGACCGTGGGGTAATGAAAGGCTATATTTCAAGAAGCTAAAATGCCTGAAGCCTTCGAAATTCGTTGTGAGGATATCGGGAAAAAGTTCGGTCGTGACTGGATTTTTAAAGGCTTTAATGAATCCTTCAAACTTGGCGAAAAGGTAGCGGTACTCGGTCAGAATGGCTCGGGGAAAAGTACCTTTCTAATGAGTCTGTCCGGGTTTTATGCCCTATCCAAAGGAAAAATCAATTGGCTCATCGACGATAAAGCGATTGAAGATCTGGATTGGTACCAGCATTATACCTTGGTTAGTCCACTTCTCGAATTGCCCGAAGACTTTACCATAGACGAATTTTTCGACCTGCATTTCCAGTTAAAACGGATGAAACCAGGTTGGAACAAGTCGCGCATGTACGAACGAACCGGACTTGAGCCCGCTAAAAATAAGTTCATCAAACAACTATCATCCGGCATGCGCCAACGCCTCAAACTGATGGCAGCCTTTGTTCCGGATGTACCTGTTATCTTTTTAGATGAACCCTGCACCAACCTTGATGATAAGGGAATCGCCTTGTACGAAGAATTGGTTTCTGAATGCGATAGCCAATTGTTGATGGTCGCTTCGAATATGAAGGTCGAGTATGCCTTTTGTGAACGGGTACTGGAAGTCGAAAGCTTACGTTAGTCGACGGTCGACGGACGACGGTCCACAGTTTTGAAGTCCATAGACCATAGAGGCTCTGTTCTGGTTTATAGTATACTCCACAAATCGTCAACGAATAGGAGTTTGTCGTTGATTATGAGTTCGTCTCAGAGTGTTTTGACGCGGAGCCGCGAAGGCGCAAAACAATTGCTGTCGCCGGCTTAAAAGGCCCTCCTTCGCCGACGGTGTGCACCATAGCGTATGTGAAGGTGCAATAGGCTACGGCGGGCACAGCGCAATTTGTTTGTCGCGGTGTAGAGTTTCCCGCGGATTACGCAGATTGACGCAGAAAAAGCGCAGATTACTTCTTAGATACCATGTGTCTTATCTCCTCATCTCGTTACCCTCATCCCCTCACATTTTTTTGTCGCGGAAATGTTTCCCGCAGACTTGTGCGCCGGAGCATTGGCGGAGGTGCAGCCTGCCGAAGGGCCCTCATCGCGTCATCCCCTCATCGCCTTATCTCGTCATCGTTGAAGACTGAAACGTGCCACTGGTAAACCATAACATCTTCAGAAGCAATCACAACGTAGAACAAAGCCTCTGTGGTCCGTGGTCTGTCGACTGTGGACTTTTAATTCCCCAGCTCCTTCACGGCCAACCAAGCCATCAATCCCGCTCCAATCGGTAAAGCATCCTCATCAATATCAAAGTTTGGCGTATGTACGCTGGAAACGATTCCTTTTTCTTCGTTTCGAATACCGAGTCTATAGAAGGTTGCGGGCATTTCTTGAGAATAATAACTGAAATCCTCTGCGGCCATCCAAATATCTAAATCATGGACCTTATCGGCACCAAGATACTCTTGTGCCCAGGTTTTGGCATCGGCACTGAGGCGTTCGTCGTTTTTGAGGAATGGATAGCCGTGAACGATTTTCACCTCACAAGAACCACCCATTGATTCGGCAATTCCTTCGGCCATCTTTTGAATTTTTTTCAGCGCCTCTGCACGCCATTTTTCATCCAGTGTGCGGAAGGTGCCTTCTATATTTACCTCATTTGGGATGACGTTGGTAGCGCCATTCGCAATGACCTTTCCGAAGCTCAATACCGAAGGGATAATCGGGTTTGCACTTCGACTCACAATCTGCTGCAAGGAAGTAAGAATCTGTGCTGTAATAAGCACCGGATCAATATTAAACTGAGGCATCGCGCCATGACCACCTTTTCCTTTTACGGTCATGTAAATTTCATCGGCAGAGGCCATATATAAACCTGAACGGAATCCGACGGTCCCAACAGGTAGCAATGGCATCACATGCTGACCAATAATGCTGTCAACACCATCTATCGCTTTGTCTTTAATCATGAGAGACGCACCACCCGGCATTTTTTCTTCACCCGGCTGGAAAAGCAGTTTTACGGTTCCGCTCCAGTCAGCTTTGGTTTCATTGAGAATTTTTGCCGCACCGAGTAATGAAGTAGAGTGCACATCATGGCCGCAAGCATGCATTACGCCCGGATTCTTTGAGCCATAGGAACGACCTTCTACTTCTTGAATAGGTAAGGCATCCATATCGGCACGTAAGGCGGTTACCTTTCCATTTTCTTTTCCACGGATATAAGCGACGATTCCCGTATTGGCTTTTCGCTCCATTTCCGTAATGCCCATATCGCGCAATTGTTGCTCAATAAACTTCTGAGTTTCATACTCCTGAAAGGAGAGTTCGGGGTTTTGATGGATATGATGACGAATTGCACGGATTTCATCGTGGATTTGCGCCGCGCGTTGTTTAATTTTGTCCTTCAAGCTCATGCTTAACAAAGCTAAGGCTTTTCATTTTATGATCCCTAAACACATCATCGACGAAATCATGGCTACCGCTCGAATAGAGGAGGTAATCGGCGATTTTGTCGCGCTGAAAAAATCGGGAGCAGATATGAAAGCGCTTAGTCCGTTTAGTCAGGAAAAAACACCTTCCTTCTACGTATCCCCCAACAAGCAAATCTTTAAGGATTTCAGCTCTGGAAAAGGCGGCAATGTGGTAACCTTCCTGATGGAGCATGAACAAATCAGCTATCCTGAAGCCCTTCGTTTTTTAGCCAAACGCTATAATATTACCATTCCCGACGAGAAGGAAATCACTCCGGAAGAAATCCAGCAAGCGAATGAAAAGGAGAGTCTTTTTATCGTACTCAACTACGCCTTGGAATTCTACCGCGACCAATTGGAGAATACGGAAGACGGCAAGGCGATAGGAAAAAGTTATTTCCTGGAGCGTGGCTTTCGTGAAGAAACCATTGAAAAATTCGGGCTCGGCTTTGCTCCACAAAAATGGGATGCATTCGGCAGCGCAGCGTTGGCCATAGGTTACAAGGATGAATACCTTCAATTAGCTGGATTAAGCAAAGTCAATGAGCAGGGAAAACGCTACGACATGTTTCGGAACCGTGTCATCTTCCCTATCCATAACCTTTCTGGCAAAGTGGTGGCCTTCGCTGGTCGCCAGTTGAGCAAAGAAGACAAAGGACCCAAATACCTCAACTCACCGGAAACACCGGTATACCACAAGAGCGATATTCTCTACGGCATGTACTTCGCCAAGAACATGATCCGCATGAAGGATAAATGCTTTTTGGTGGAAGGTTATACCGATGTTATCACCTTAAATCAAGCGGGTATTGAGAATGTGGTGGCCTCATCAGGAACTTCTTTAACTGATGGACAAATTCGTCAGGTGAGTCGTTTTACGCCGAATATCACCGTGCTTTATGACGGTGACCCCGCCGGTTTAAAGGCCTCCCAAAGAGGTATTGACCTGATTCTGGCTCAAGGCATGAATGTGCGCCTGGTTATTTTCCCAGATGGAGAAGATCCGGATTCCTATTGCAAACGTGTCGGTGGACAAGAATTTGGAACCTATATCGAAGAACATGAGCAGGACTTTATTCTGTTCAAGTCACAATTGCTCTTTGGAGAAACCGGCAAAGATCCACTCAGAAAGGCCGATGCGGTTAAAAGTATTGTAGCGAGTATTGCCCTAATCCCTGACCCCGTAAAGCGGACCATCTTCGCGCAGGAATGTGCCAAGATTATGGAGGTTCCCGAGCAGGTAATTGCTTCGGAACTCGGAAAAGCACGCCGTAAGGAGCTAGACGATTCAAGCCGCAAGGCGCTGGAAGCTGTGGAAATTGCCCAGCAGATGGTGCCGGAGGAAGAAATAACCACGCACCTCACCGAAACAGAAAAGCAGGAGCTTCAGGTTATGAAACTTTTGATTCGTCATGCCGCCGACATGTACGATGATGAGCGCACGGTGGCCCAGTTTGTTCTCGATGAAATTCATGAAGGACTGGCCTTTACCAACCCACTCTGCGCCAATCTATTAAATGAAGTTCGTACGGCGGTGGCGGAAGGGATAGTTGTTGACGCTTCGTTTTTTGTAAACCACGAAGAATCTTCCGTGAATAGTTTCGCCGCCGATGCCTTGCACGACAAATACCGGGCAAGTGACCGTTGGGCCGAAATTCATGAAATACCCCTCGTTCATGAGGAAGAAAATTACCGTCTCGACTTACACAGCGCCATTCTCCATTACAAAATTCGCAAGGTAGAAATGGCTATCGAGGCCAATCAGAAGGAATTGAAAGAAATGCCCGCAGATGCCGAGGAAGAGACCGTTACCGTATTGATGGAAAAGCAATTGCATCTCATTACCCTTCGTCGTTCGCTTTCTGAGCTAATTGGGGTGACAGTAATAAAGTAGGGTTCAGGTAAAAAGGGTTCAGGTTGACTTCATTCAAGTAAATTTCTTAACTAAAGAATCTTTTAAGTTAAGTTTATTCGAATTTTCTTAACTTAGAAGTTCTTTAAGTTAAGTTATCATGAAAAATTTTAAGGCAGGGACCAAAGTAAACCAAGGGCATTATACAGCCTTCATCCCTGCTTTTATCCATCAAAAGTGGGAGTTGGAAGATATGGAACTCATCTCGCTCCTAAGTGAGGCGGATCAAAAGCTGGGGAAACTCGACATGTTTGCCAACTATGTGAATATTGAACTATTCATCAGCATGTATTTGGCCAAAGAGGCGACACAGTCTTCTCGTATTGAAGGCACACAAACTAAGATGGAAGAAGTATTCATGAGCGAAAGCATGCTTCGCAGCGAAAAACGTGCGGATTGGCAAGAAGTTCTGAACTATATCACAGCGATGAAAATTACCGTGGCACAGCTCGAAGACCTTCCCTTTTCCAGTCGCTTGATTCGCAAAGCCCATGAAAAAATTCTTTATGGAGTTCGCGGTGAACACAAACAACCAGGCGAATTCAGAAGGAGTCAAAACTGGGTGGGAGGAGCAAGTTTAAAAGATGCCGTATTCGTGCCTCCACCATTTACGGAGATTCCTTCTTTGATGAGTGATATGGAAAAGTTTGCCAATGATGAGGTGACTCGTTTGCCTCACTTATTGAAAGCGGCTTTGATGCACTACCAGTTCGAGACCATTCATCCTTTTTTAGATGGAAATGGAAGGGTGGGACGTTTGATGATTCCCATTTATCTTTTGAGTAAGGGCGTTTTGACACAACCCATTCTCTACTTATCCGATTTCTTTGAAAGGCATAGAACCTTATACTACGACAACCTCATGCGGGTAAGAACCCATGATGATATCACGCAATGGTATAAATTCTTCCTGACTGGCATCATCGAAACCGCATCAAAAGGAATTCAAACCTTCGACCGCATTTTGAAACTCCAGAAGGAAGTAGAAGGAAAGATTCTAAGTCTAGGAAGTCGTACGAAAGATGCTCGTTTGGTGATGGATGCCCTGTATAAAGCACCCATCATCGACGCCCACCAAATTGCCAAGATTACGGGCAAATCCAATGTGAGCACTTACAAACTCATTGCCGACTTCGAACGTCTAGGCATTCTTGAAGAAA